>JABJMI010000488.1 GCA_018659505.1 Planctomicrobium sp. | reverse complement strand
GTCAATTAATTCGGCATAAGGTTGAATGCAGTCCTTTTTGCCCTTTCCGCAACTGTCCCATAGGCGTGCGATATTATCACCTGCAGTCAGTAACAAATGCACATCGTCTTCAACGATGGCAGATAAATCTGGCTTGCCTTGCCAGTCAGCAATGACAGCAACACGCAGTACATCGTTCGGGTACGTTTGGAATGTGGCATCAGCTGATTGCTGATTCCCGGTGCTGACCGAGTAGTGATAGATCGTGCCTCGGCGATTGAGTGGAATCTCGACATGATGCAACGTCGTAGTCTCGTCAATACGCTTGGTCTCGCCGTACTCTTTCGTCAATCCAAATCGAACAACCGAATCTCCCGGATGGTCGCTCATCCAGTTGACGACAATCTTACCTGGATTACTCGATTGATGTGTGAGCCAAATGCGCTCAATTTTCGCGGCCTCAACTGTGGAAACAAGAAAAAACAACAATAGTATCGGATGCAGTCTCATGATAGACCTTGCAGATGTTCTATTCGCATTATGGTTTCAAAGATCGCAGTCACTGAACAGTTTGGATGTTTGCAGCTTTGTAGCATAGCGGACAGATGCTTTAAGAATTAATTGGCGTCTTTGCGTTTGGCTTCATTCACCTCTGCAATTGACTTGAGGATGTTTTCTCTCCATGTCCCCTTGAGCTTCTCTGGATTGGCTCGATTGAGTGTTCTTATCGCTTCATCGTATTGACCGCGTCGAGTCTGAATACGTGCAATTCCCTGCAACGCACCAAATTCATTCGCGCTCCCGATGCGTTTTCTGCCAGCGACGATGGCGGTAAAAGCTTCGAGTGCTCCGTCCTCGTCGCCGAGATTGACCTGTCGATTCAAGGCGAGCGTCAGTAGAAGCGAATCGCGCGTACGGGAGTCACCGATCCAAGGCAAAGCACTGCTTAGATCCGCTTCGGCTTGAGGGCCATCTTTGGTGAGATAGTAGGCACGTCCCCTCAAGTGGTAGCCATCGCTGCGTTTCCAAAAGGGCCATTGAGAGATCTCTTCAGCGGCGAACTCTGAGACTAATTCTGATGCTTTGCGTTCTGCAAGGAAAAATTGCATTTGAGCGGTCTTCCTAACGGATTCAATTGGGATGCGTTTGATAATCGATTCGGCGTTGGATTTATCGAGCATCGCAGCTTGTTCCAATGCGGCCGATTTTTGCAGTTCGGTGATCTTCTCCAACTCGGCGAGAGCAAGAAAGTCGTCTGCATTGCGATTCTTTGTCGCCTTGCTGAAGCCGATGGCGAAGTCGGTCACGTCGGGATGGAACTCGAACTGATGCGAGCGACCATCGTAAAAATGCGCAAACTTCATCGGCTCATGAAATCCGTTCGTGCCAGTTGGAGAGAGGGCGCTGAGTTCCTGGCCATTCTCTCGCATGCGCTGGCGGCAGAGGTTGATGTGCCACGGCAGGCTTTGCATCGGATGCCGGCCAATGACCTGATTGAGCGGATCGTTTTCATCAGAGGTAACTGGAAAGCGAACCTCGACCGTCCAGTGATCGTCAAAAATTTTTGTAGCAACTTCGGCTTTCGAGTCCCAGCCGAACCATTGACCTTTGGCCGCACCACGATCCAGATCGACGATGTGACCCGCAGGACTGATTGCGATTTGGTAGTAGGAGTGGGTTTCGGTGGCAAGTTCAATCTCAATCGCATCGCCGTGCCAGATGGCCGGATCGTCATCGCGCGTGGAAGCTGAGACCGGTTTCGCACCGGGAAGTTCGTCGCAGCGAATCGCGAAATAAAGATTGCTCCCCTGCCAGCCAGCTTTGAACGACGTGCCAAAAGTCGGGATGCGACCGGTTTGCAATTCGCGGAGCTTGCCAGTCGCTGCGACCGGGCACGTCTGCCAGTATTCTTCATTCAGATGGCCATCGATCACGATGTCGTGCGCATCACCCACAAGACGTACCTTGGGTACGGGGCCGCGTTTTTGTCCAAGCTGCTCGGTCTTCAATCGCAGACCTTTGAGGTAATCGTCAATGAGTCCGATACGTTCGCCATAAACGCTAGCAGTGTCGACTTTCGCCTTCGCCTTGCTGAACAACTTGAGTGCTTCATCAGCTTTGTTTTTGTCCTTTTCCATGACATTCCAATATGCTTCGCAGTGATTGAAGAAGGCAAGCATTTCCTGTGCGGCGGGGCCATAGAATAGGCGACAGTATTCATTGAGCATCGCGTCCACATCAGCAGTCTTGCCGCCCCAGTACATGCGGGCGGTGAAATAGACCATGAAATGGTTAAATCCAATGTCTTTTGTCGAAAAATCTCGTGTGACGCTGAGCCAAATGTCCTCGCCCGCTGATATATCTTTGGTGGCATTGACACTATCGCTGATCGCGTGCGCTGCGAAGCTGGGGAGATACCACCCACGACTGGTAAAGGGATAGTTTTCGAAGTTCAGTAGCGGATTATCGGTTTTCTTTAGCCACTCGGCTCGCAAAACATCCGGAGCAGATTCGCCCTCCCCCTTCACACCCGCTTTGTTAATCGGACGCCGACCGCCGACGATGCAGACTTGAACGTTCGGTTCGAGTTTCTTAATTTTCAACGGCGGTAGCGTGTAGACACCATAGGCGCAGTTCAGAACTTTCGCATCTGGATGCGACTTCCCGATCTCTATTGCAACTCGATTGACAAAGTCCCAGACATGGTCGCTCAGCAGGCCACGCTCATTGCGTTCGGGTGAGGCTTTGCCTTTGCACTTCTCACACTGGCAAATCGCCGTGTAGCCGTCTGGTGGCATAATTGAGACGGTTTCAAATTTGTATGTATCGAGCAGCGTTCGCGCCCAGCGCACGGTCTCTTGAAATAACTCGTCGTTTGAATAACAGACTTGGCATTTCGAGTTACCAGGCTCGAAATCTGTTTTACCTCCGTAAACCGCGAACCAGTCGGGATGTTCGTCGAAAACTCTCTGATTGTTGGTCATCGTGGAAATACCGTGAGCGATCTGCAGACGTTCGTCATTGCGTAAACCAAGTCGCATCACCCACTTGGAAGTTTCAGGGCCAGCAGTGCTGAAGCGGAAATTGAATTGTCTTAGGGGGAAATCCGGCTGCACGGTTTCGTCGATGTGCGTCAGTCGGATCGTTTTCATCGAGGGCAAAACTTCGCCAAGTTCTCCAGGCAGGTACCAACGCGCACCGAGCTTGCGCAGGTAGCCGCAAACAGCATTGAAACTACCGCGTTCATCGAGCCCCCAGATCGTGAGGGTCTCCTTTGGTTCCGTGGTCGCACTATCTGGCTTACCGGTGTCGCCTGGTAAGCGAAGACGGTTCTTGTACAAACCGCGAGCTGGCATTCCGTACGGAGCTTTGACAATCTCTTCCCACTCAGCCTGAGCCCGCGGGATATCGCCGTTGTTTTTTGCGAACGGTTCCATTGGGGTGAATTCGCTGTCATCCCCAACAAGAGCCATCCAGTCCTCTCCCGTGACGATACGATAGGCACCGAACTTTAGACCTTCCGTTTCCACCCGATGCTTCGGACTCGCGCCAATGAAAATCTTCACTGCCTTGCCAGTTGGCTCTGTGACAATGGGCAATCTCGCACCGCTAATTTTTTCAATTTGCATGCGAAACTCATGCGCTGCGACTCGTTGCATGCGCGAAGGAGTTTCGGAAATGACAATCTCAGCCCGAGGCTCACCGTCTTCAACGATGTATGCATCTGCCGCATGTAGCACTGTCAACGGGGCAAGTAGCAAGATGGTGAGAAGTACTAATTTCATCGATGACGCTCTGCTTTGTTGTTAACTTCTGGACTGTTTGAAGACGAATTGGCCACTACCTTTAAAATTGCATTGTCATTAGTCGCGTTGCCTAAAAAACAGAATGGTAAGATTTTCAGATTTGGCAGGAGCAGGTGTCATTGAGCATACAAATGTTAGGAAATAACTTCATCCGACACGTTTTCACATGTGCTTCAATTCTCCAATATGAAATTGACTGGATCCTAGAAATCGGTGACGAGAATCGCCGTCAATCTGGCACAGAAAGACGACTCGCGACATTTGTTTCTTACTGCTGCCACATCGAACAGAGTAATTTATGAGCAATTACGGATGTTCGCTAGGTGTTGTCCAGAGCAGATTCGATCTTGGATGAAATCGCCTAATACGTCATTGGGCGAAAAACGAAGTCTCTCACCTCTTGTTTACGAAGTTAATTCCATGGTGAATGCGAATGAGTGTCACTAACGTAAGTTGTCTGAGTGGACGAATTGATACGAATACAGATCGCCGTCGATGACCTCGAAGATGAGTCGCACAGGTTTTCCTGAAAGCGATTTGAGGTCTTTATTATCACCCCAGACAACCGTTCGTTCAACCGAATCACCGAACACTTCGCTGCAGTCGTCCAGTCCGAATCCGTGGATCGATTTGCCATCCGCAGTCTGAATGCCAACACGGAGGCTGCCGACGGCAGAAGTCGCAAAGTTCAGACGCAACCTGTCTCCTTCAAACCGGATTGGTTTTGTGGTCATCGTGCCACCATTCCACTTGCCGTGAACGGAGACAAATCCATCCAACCGTAGCGTGTAGCGTCGCATCGCATTGCTGTCTCCAGTCCACCCGCCTTCGCTGGCATAAAAGGACAGTTCATTTGCCGCACCCGGCAAGGAGGATTCTGTTTCGACCGCATGCCAAGCCACGTAGTTCTGACCGTACTGCCATGTTTCCGGACGTTGAATCCCAGGGCGAATAAACGCTTCGTTCCAGCGTTCGAAATGAACTCCATTACGACTTGCCATCACGAGTGCTTCAGTTAGCGATGTGCCGTATCGGAGATGAGCCTTCGAACGCATTTCCCGATGTTTCAATTGGGGCAAATCCCGCATCGAAGGAGACCAGCCACGTTCGACATAACGCGTCGGTAGACCGATCAAAATATGAGGAGCTCGGAAATACGGAGCGACCTGGTTTGTGTAGAGATGCTCCGCAGGTGAATCTTTGTAGGTCAAATCTGCCTCGTTTCCCCAGGACAGAAAGTCCATCGACGTGGCTGTTCGCACGGCGCGATATCCTTCAGGTTTCCAAACCTTGCCTGTCGTCGTCCCTTTTGTGAATGTTCGGAAGTACGCTCTGTAGATTTTGGCCGTAGGATCCCAGAAGGCGAGGTTCTGTGAATCGAACGCCCCTTCAGTCACAACTGGCTCTTTTTGCATCAACGACCAATGGATTCCATCTGCTGATTTGAACGCAAACAGCCCTCCCTCTTTCGCCGTGCCTGCTAGTGCTTTGAATCGAGCATTTGGTGAACAATCAGGATTCGTGTCGAGAAATGGAGCGAAATTGTGAACACCGACTCCGTCCCAGACAATATTGTTTTCCTTTGATCTGTTGTACTCGAAGAGTCCGAGATTCGGCTTATGAAACTTGATGCCATCTTTGCTTTCGGCATAGCAGAAAACCTGTTTTCCCACGACCAGCCGGTCGTCTTTCACCCCCAACGCCGAGCCACGGTAATACATTCGGTAAAGATCACCATCTCTGATGACCGTGTGATATCCACTCCCAGCGCCCTCCCAGGGTGCGTCATGTATGATTGCAGTATCGCGAGGGACTGGATGGTGCAGTTTGCGATCAACGCCGTCGAGTTTGTCGATCAACGTTGCATCGACGAACAGTTCTCGTCGTGAGTCAATTTCGACAACATCGTTAGCCCAGACTGCCGACGAAAGAGTGATGACAATTACTGAGAGAAAGGTTGTCGTTGTAGGAAATAGAAGCT
>JABJMI010000444.1 GCA_018659505.1 Planctomicrobium sp. | reverse complement strand
TGACGAACACAAACAACGCATTCCACCTATGCGACCCATTTTGCGCAATTGGCACAAAAGTCAAAATTCTTCTGATGTGTATAACCGTCAAATGCCGATGACGAAGACTGTGCGAGCCATCAATGCGACCAAGGTCTGTCCAGAAAGGGACTCACCTGATGTCTGTGAGAGATATTTTCAGGAAAACATTACTGTTCTTTGGGGTGATTCTAACCACTTCATTGTTCGGTCTTGCGCACGCACAAGCACCTAACCGAACTGTATTGAACGGTGCTGTCCAACGCGTTCAGAGAACTCGACCTCGTATGAAGGTCATTGAAATCACTCCGGCTACAAAACAGTCGAAGAATTATTTCACGATCGTCGGGGCAGTTCAGCGGTCTGGGGTCTTCTATTCTAGTGAATACAGAATCCCGCTGGAGAAATTGCTGACAGCTGCCGGCGGACTTGCCGGGGTTGAAAGGTCTTCCATTCGAATTGTCAGGAATGGTCAAGCAGGTTTGCAACTCTATTATCTGGCGGAACAAAAGCTCACACAAGAAATTCAGGCTGGGGATGTGATTGTTGTCGTCCCCGCACCTGATCAATTCTTTGTCGAATCTACAGAGAAGCAATTCATTCCTGTAGCATGCTTGGGCATCAGCGAGAGACCCGTTGTCTTACCGCTATCAATCGACATTCAATTTGTCGAACAACTCCTGATTAAGCTGAAGCAAGATCAGAGCCTTAAACCATCATTGCGAGTGCTCGATCCATTGGGGGATTCAAGAACCAATCGACTCAAACCAGGAACACTGCTCTTCTTCGACTCAACGACAATTGACAGAAATGCTCTCGCAGCAGTTAATGAGTTTCCGCCAGCTGTCTCCCTGGAAGATTCAATAGTAAAAGCTCAAGCAGCAGAGGAACCTCAGTCAACTCGTAATTCAATCAAAAACCAGAAGGTCATTTCAGAAAACGAAGGTCGGTTCCTTGAACCGAATTCTTTAATGCCTCCTCCTTTGCTCGTGAACCGACAAGAGAAGGTCATCACCGTTGAAGAACCAATGGCTACGATCATGGCTACCGATGTCGAAGAGTTCCATAACGCACAGCCATCAAACATCCCTGGAGTTGGAAGCTCTGTTGAGGTTGAGCAAGTGGATGGCATTCCAAAATTAGATCTGCTTCCTGAAGAGCAAGTGACTGACATTTCGGTCAGTTCAACATTGGCACATCAAGGTTTAGACATCACTGACACGAATCAAACCGGTATCGCACCTCCTCCGCCAGCAGAAACAAGAGTGATGCGGACCTTTAACGAATTGCCTGCCACAACCTCTTCGTTAACGACTAAAACAAAAACAGAGACCGACTCGAATTCTGTCAAAATTGTTGAACAGCAGACGCTCGATGCAAATTCCAAGCTGGATCAAGCGAAGCGGAATTCTCAATCTCAACTGATTCCAATCGTGATAGGACTGGCGGGAATCGCAGGAGTTTGTCTCATTTTATCGATCCTCTGGTCACGTCGTGAGAGACATCAGTTACGAAGAGAAAATTCGACGGTCGTTAAAAATCATCACTTCGAGAAAGAGAATCATGCAGGAGATCTAGAGACGCGCTCTGATGGTTTATCACAGATTATCAATCCAGCGACTCCTCTGATTGAAGAGGACGTACTTTTGCCGGCAGGCATCATGATTCATGGAGAGCCTGTTGGGCAACAACGGATCATTGTTCACCCACGAGAGAAGAATTTACGTGGACCACACTTTCACACTCATCAGAAATCCAAACCTCAGCACACAATTACCAGCGCAAACAGTCCAAAAGTTAAGCAAACGAGAAGTTCGCACGAGGCAGCTTCAGTAGAAATTCTAACTTCGCAAGACAAAGAGCAACAAGAATTTGATGTGGTACAAGCCCCAGTCAGTGAATCTAAGAAACCTGATGGCCCATTGAGTCATTTCACAACTTCAGTCAGAAGCAAAGATGTTTCCGACATTAGAGTCGATGCTGTCCAACCTCTCGAAGATATCGTTGAG
>JABJMI010000706.1 GCA_018659505.1 Planctomicrobium sp. | reverse complement strand
CATTCCATATCGGCATCGTAGCTGAAAAGTTCCCCATTCGCGTTGAAGGCAATATCGTATTGGTTACGAAAGCCCATGCTGATCACTTCCCAGTCTTGGCCATCGGGACTCACCTTACAAATCCAGCCACCCGGTGCCAGTTTCCCCGCTGCATGACCATTTGAATCCCAGCGACGAGGCAGCAGATGATCTTCGCTCCAGTTCATAGGGATACGACTCTTTTCAACACCTTCTGGGAGATTGGTATGGTTCCCTGCACAGATATGAAGAGACTTTCCGTCAGGCGAAAGAATGACCGCATGTGGTCCCTGTTCACCTCCACCGGGAATGAATTTCAGATGCTCGGAAGAATCGAGTTCTCCATTACCATCGGAATCAGTAATCCGATGTAAACCCGATTTCGCACCACCACTCACGACCGCATACAGCGAATCAAAAGCCCACAACAATCCTTGAGCACCACTGACATCGACCGGAAGTTTTTCTACGGTCGTTGGATTCTCTGCTGCTCCTGGAGTGATGACAAAAAGACCTTTGCCACCTTGATCGGAAGCGACAAGGCGACCATCCGGCAGCGATGTTAAAGCAACCCACGAACCCATCGAACGTGGAACAAGAAAGACCTTCTCTGCCTGAAAACCTTCCGGGACTGTGACATCCGCTACACGAGGTCGGTATTCACTTTGATTATCACCCGCCAGAATGGATTCCAGTGAGTCCTCATTCACAGCATTCGACCAAGCCAGTCCTTGTTGCCCTGCCTTCCCTACGATTTTTGGAGCCTGCCAGTCAGCGGAGTTGAAATCCATAGCTTTCCAGCCTTCAACTTCAGTGGTTGTAACCTTCCAACTTTCGTCGCTGAAGATGTCTCTTGATTTCTTGGAAGTCACGAGACGAAGTTGAGCGATAAAGGCAGCGATGCCTCCATCATTCCACGCTTCGACAGCGATTGAATTTCGCCCTTTTTTTAATTTCTTGGAAATGTCAACAACAGGCAGATCGGACCATTCATCACCTTTGAGTATTTCTTCGCCATTCAGATAGAGCTTGAAATGATTATCGCAGGTCGCAGTGAGTTTTGCGGACTTCAAATCGGAGAGAGATTGTTCATCAACCTCGAAAGATTTTCGAAGCCAGATATGCTGACCATCCTGAATTTCTTTCGTCCAGATCCACTCCGGTATTTCGGCGAAAGTGATTGATGGTACACTCCCCATCAGTAGCAACGCCCAAAGTAGTGATCGCATGAAAAACCCTTGTGTCGATTTGTGAAATTTATATGTGAATGTGTGCTTGTTCTGATTCAGACTTTGTTTGTACGTGATCTTTTCCGTCCAGGATACCTATAACTGTTTCACCATCAGTATAATCAACGAAAGAAAATGTTCAGTTTATATTTCGAATCACATTTTTATTCGGAATTGATTGTGACTTCCAGTCTCTACCGATAATTGCTCAGAAACGCAGGGGGTAACCAGACCTAATTCTTCTTGATTAGTAATGGATTCTATCACGTTTGCTATCAGCTTCCGTTGTTCATTACGATCATGTGAACGTCATATCAAGAAGTCAGCTTTGGGAATGAGATCAACATGCTTACTCAAAAATTCTGTTTGACCATTTTGTGTTTTAATCTTCTTAATGTCATCACAATTGCAGAAGAATCGATCTACAAACCTGATGGTGATGAACTTCTACAAAAATTCTTTGTTACTGAGACAGAGAAGATCACCCGCAATTGCTTAGCAGATATTCATTCTCAAGAAGACTGGCAAACCAAGCGACCAGAACATCTGCAACAGCTTCGTGAAATGCTGGGGCTTTCACCGTTGCCCGAGAGGACTGCTTTACACGCGAAGGTGACTGGGTATACGACAAAAGAAGGAGTTGTTGCCGAGCGAGTTCACTTTCAGTCAATGCCGGGGTTATATGTGACGGGGACTTTCTTCCGACCAGAGAAACAAGAAACACCTTTGCCAGCGATTCTTTATGTCTGTGGTCATGGGCGAGTTAAAGAAGACGGAGTCAGCTACGGCAACAAAGCAACTTACCAACACCACGGAGCTTGGTTTGCACAGAACGGTTACGTTTGCCTGATGATCGACACCATTCAACTCGGTGAGATCGAAGGACTTCATCACGGGACATATCGCGAAGGAATGTGGTGGTGGCACAATCATGGATACACGCCTGCCGGAGTCGAAGCCTGGAATGGAATTCGTGCTATCGATTATTTGCAGTTTCGTCCTGAAGTTGACGGCGAGAAGATCGGCATCACCGGTCGCTCTGGTGGCGGTGCGTATTCCTGGTGGGTTGCTGCCCTGGATGAGCGAATTAAAGTTGCTGTCCCAGTAGCTGGCATTACCAGTATGCAAAACCACATCGTTGAT
>JABJMI010000702.1 GCA_018659505.1 Planctomicrobium sp. | reverse complement strand
CTTGATCGCTGGGAAATGGCATCTGGGGTCACTCCCGAAGTGGGGACCGAACCATTTTGGTTTTGACTATTCGTACGGTTCATTGGCTGGAGGAATTAGCCCTTGGAATCACCGCTATAAGAAGGGACCGTATACGGTCACGTGGCATCGCAATCATGAATTGATCGACGAAACGGGCCACGTGACAGATCTCCTCACCAACGAAACGGTGCGATGGATTCAACAACAGAATTCACCTTTCTTTGCTTACGTCCCATTCACGGCTGTGCATCTCCCAATCAAGGAACCAAAAGAATGGCTCGATAAAATTCCAGAAAACATCACTGGCAATGTTGCCCAGCACTACGCAGCCTGTGTCATGCACCTGGATGATTCTGTTGGTCGAATTGTTAAGGCTCTTGAAGAGAAGGGAGTTCGCGACAACACATTGTTAGTCTTCACGAGCGACAACGGTGGCAGCACAGTTGAAAACAACGACTTAAAGTACCCGGACGACAATTGTCCTAATGGTCGACTCACTGGAAACAATGATCCGTTGCGTGGTCAAAAAGGAGATGTCTACGAAGGTGGAACACGTGTGCCAACAATTGTCTCCTGGCCGGGGCGAGTGAAACCGGGTCGTGTCGAAACGCCAGCGCAAATTACAGACTGGATGCCAACTTTCTGTGCTCTCTCCGGCTACAACGTCCAGCATGATCTGAAATGGGACGGGACAGACTTAACCGAGTTGTTATTCACTCACACTCCGCTGCCTGACCGTGCGATCTATACCGCTGGACCGCGCTGGCGTGCTTCATCTCTCCGCTATGGAAATTGGAAACTGGTGACTCATGGAGAAGGAGAGTCGCGACGCACTGAACTCTTCAATCTCTCCAGTGACCCAACCGAATCAAAAAATTTAGCAGCGACCGAACCCAAGAGAGCGCATGAAATGCTGATCAAACTAGATCAAGTCGCAGCAACTGATAATGATTCCGTTGTGCAGTGAGCCATCTGCTCAAATTCGTCTGCGTTCACATTCACCTGTTTAGGTACCGCGATTTTTAATCCAAACAACTTTAACCTGGACACTAGGTTCAAACCACTCTCAAGAGAGTTTCAAGTGGTGCATGTACAATTCCTGACACCAACACCTAATCGAAACAGGAAATCACCAGCAACAACACCAAGGTCGAAACCAGACATCTAAAAGTTGGAGTTAACCGATCTCTGCTCAGTAGTTTAGAATCTTTTAGAAAAGCTTTGTCGCTGAACAGTAACGCTACTTTGACTTTGGCTTTTTTGTATCAATCGTACGAAAACACTGTGACCAAAAAGACCTGGGATTTGGCTATTCTAAGACACCGAAATTCTTACTACGATACTACAGCATACCTCCAGCTCAACAGATTTCATCAGGAAAAGTCGCGTCAGTACGCCCCAGTTGTTTTCTTCTGACTTTACCGTCGATTGATGTCTAGTTCCGCTTCGGCCTTCAGTGCAATGAAGCGTTCATCGTCCGGTCGTAGCTCAAGTCCCATCTTTGCGAAGTTTAAAGCCTTGTTCGGCCGACCGTTTTCCAGACAGACCTGTGCCGTTTTTCGTAGCAACCAGACTTTTCCCGGCGCCGCCTCAACATCGAATTCCAGCAGTTGAAGACCATCATCCACACGACCGTCTTTAATCAGTTGCGTGGCCAGTGCTGAATTACTCCCACCCCAGCCTGCTTTTTTCCCATTCGCCTTATACCATTCAATCGCTGCTTCAACGCCATTGGATTTTACGATTTGATACATGCGTTGCTCCTGAGTCAACTTCGCCTTTGACGGCATACGAAAGGGTTCTCCGGTAACGACATGGATCAATTCTGCGCTCAGTTTTGTTACGGCACTCCACACTTCCGAAGATCCGTAGTCATCGCCCTGATTGCAGAGCACAATGACAAATGCGTCATCTTCAACCAGTCGGTTCTCCATGGCTCGAAAACCATGGATGGCTCCTCCGTGATTGATGATTTTTGTTCGTCTTTTGGTCACTGGGTGGGTGCGGGTGTAGATCTGCCAACCATAACCATAAACGCTGTGTGCTCTGCCTCCAGCTGCTTTCACTTCAGGAACATTTCTATTGGGGGTAAACATTAAATCACGATGTTTCTTGTCCAAAAGTTGATCCGTGTATAAGGCTCGATCCCAAAGGAACATGTCTTCTACAGTAGAATAAAGTGCTCCGGAAGCACCGGGTGATGAATCCATTTCAATGTAATCTGAGTTATCAAGACCAAAAGGACCGTTCGTGTATCCACTTGCACGTTTTTCAAGTACATAGCGATTGCGATCATAGCCGCTGTTATTCATGCCGAGAGGGCGGAAAATTCGCTCATGAAGATTCTGTTCAAAAGTTTTACGAGTCACCTTTTCAATGATTCGCCCTAAAATGATATAGCCTGCGTTGCAGTAGCTGTAGATGGTCCCAGGCTGATGCGTCAAGTCTCCACTGCAATGCTCCTTAATGAAGTCATCTTTACCGAAGCTCAAACGAGAAATCGTTCCGCGATAGTCATAGCTGGCAGTGAAATCTTTAATGCCCGATTGATGGGAGAGTAAGTGATGTAGTGTGATTTTCCCTCCAGTATCCTTTCGATAATGAGGTAAGTAATCGGTGATCTTGTCATCCAGGTTAACTTTGCCTTCCTGAACCAACTTCAGCACGAGCATACTGCAGAACTGTTTGCTCACTGAAGCGAGACGAAACTTAGTGTCGGTGGAATTAGGGATATTCCACTCGCGGTTCGCCATTCCAAAGCCTTCTTTGTAGATGACCTTTCCTCCTTCTGCGACAAGCACGGCTCCGGAAAATAACCCCATCTCAGCTGTCGCCGTGCATAACTCCCGCAGGGCTGTTTCTTTATCGGGACCGACTTCTCGATACCCTTTCGGCAGAGCCACTTTTTCTTCCTGCGCCTGTGCGGACTGCAATAAGAGGAGGCTCAGGAACAGCAAGTGAGATAGCATCAAACCTGTTTTCATAACAACACTTTCAGACGCGTTATTGAATTGATCTATAACTGTGAATTAAGCGAAGCTAGGACTGTCTGCCGTCGCATCAGTCGTCGGCTCCAGGTAATGGCAAGTCCAATTTATCGAAGTTGTGCTGGAAACCGTTTCCATCGACGTCAACAAAGATAGGATTG
>JABJMI010000373.1 GCA_018659505.1 Planctomicrobium sp. | reverse complement strand
TCGCATGTTGTTGTAGTTTCTTGATGCCTTCGTTCATTCTTCTCGCTCCCAGTGCTTTGTTAATTTCTCCCTCTGCGATCATCTGGACGAACCCACCCATTACAAAGACCGCGGAGGTACAACCTGTCACGATGAAACCCATTGTGAAGAGTCGAAGACGGGGGTCGTCGAGAGGGCGAACTTCACCGTAGCCGATCCCGTAAATTGTAATAACGACCATGTAGACCGCTTCCAGCAGACTCCAGCCCGCGGACCAATATCCAATCACCGCGATGATCATCGTGGTGAAAAAGATCGATGTCCCGATGAGGATTTTTTTCGTGGACGACTCCATGCGTATCTCATTTCAGCGGTCAGATAAGAACTCTTTGCACGACTCTTGAGCGAACAATAGGATGCAAAAAGACCACTGGAGAGCACGAAGATTTAATACGGGGTACTTGAGATCAAAGAGAGTGCCCTCGCTCGATATTCTTTATTGAGGTAGAGTGTTTTCATTCAATGTTGAGTCTCTTTGGAACCCGAATAAGTCAGAGGCAACATTGTGACGCCTTAATTCTTCACAGCTCTTTTCTCGAATCTTCACTCTGCTCCTCATTGCCAGTCGATCAAAAAGAGCTAAGATCATTGGAAAGATTGCCGAATTGACCCTGCAACTCTATGACTATTGAAACTCAACCTGTCGAGACGGACCAGATTTCATCTATTGAAGATGAAGGTTGGCGCGGTTATATCATCGCCAGTGTCGAACAGATGATTATTCTGGTCGGGATTTATATCTTCTCAGTTGGTCCGATGTACTGGCGCTGGCTGGAGGCAAAGCAGGTCGATGGTAGTTATGTCTTCGCAGTCATGTATGAACCTCTCTGGATCCTCGCTGGGATCTTTCCTCCATTTGGCGAATGGCTGAATTGGTACGTCCGTCTCTGGATAATTTGAACGGAAAACCTTATTCGCCGAGCATTTTTTGTTCGCGAAGAAACTTCTCCATCCTCTTGAGCCCTGCCTCGTACAACTTCAAGTCGAATATTAAATAGCCATGCTGACCTCCAGGATGGGGAATTAATTCGCAGTGGTTTCCGGCTGAGAGCATTAGATCTTGAAAGCGTTGAGCCCCTGGAAATGGTGTGACGGTATCGCCCGTTCCGTGAAAGATTAAAGTTGGTGGAACTCCCTGATGGACATGATCGACTGGTGAGAGAGCTTTCCATTGATCACCAATTTTCTTTTGACCATAACCTTGTTCTGATGTATCAATCACAGGGTAAATCAGAATTAAAGCATTTGGTTTGCAAGAGGTTTTCAAATTGTCTTCAGCTGAGTTCACCTCATCGAATAGCTCCGTACCAACAGCAAGATGCCCTCCGGCGGATGCCCCGGCAATGACGATTCGCTGTGGATCAATCCCGAGTTGAGCAGCGTGCTCTCGCAGGTATCGAACTGCCGAATGAGTATCTTTCACGCAGTCAAAAACAGTCGTTCCCCGCTGCTTGTTCATGAGCCGGTATTCCAGACTGATTGCCAACATACCTTGCTGAGCGAAATGGTCAGCGAGCGGATAAAACCACCGCGGCGTCCCCCCTGTCCAACCTCCACCATGTATGGCAAGAAAGACAGGTCGCTGATCTGTTGGTTGATGTCCATCGGGCTCGAAAACAAAAAGCCTGAGAGATCGGTCCCCCACTTTCTTGTAGACAACGGTTTTAGACGGTTCTAACTTCGCAGCGATTGCATCCAATGGACGTACTCGCTGTGCGAATGCTTCGCTTCCGAACAAAGCAATTAGAAACGATAACCTATAGAAGTATCGCAAAGAGTTCATGTCTGATTTCAATTTAAAGTTCGTTGGAAATTAAACACGGAGTCAGCAAAGAAAAATTAAAAATCGATATATGATAACCCAGTGAAGTCACTTACCCCAAATAAATCTACGGTTCTCGCTTGGATGAAGTGGACTCCTTCCGAGGTCATTCCGGAAAATGCCTGTTGTTAATTTGAGTTGACCTGTTGTCAGTGAATGGAAAATCAGCAACCGTTCGGCATTCGGGTTTGGGAATCCATTCTGTTGTTGAGCTTCTAGCCACACAACTGCTCGACCATCTGGTGCTATTGAAAGATCAGTTGCTTTGACCCCTTCCGCAAGAACGGCACCGTGATAAAGCAGCGTGCCTACAAAATTCGGTGATCGTCGGAATTCATAGTGCTGCGAGAGACGTGAGTCTTTCACCAACTTCTTCTGGCTGAAATCGATCCGCGAATCGCTGCCATCTTTCGATGAGAGGATCACCTCTCCGTCTGCCCTGCGCCAAAGTTGGTGGTCAAAGGCTCTAAAGATTCTCATGTCTTCAGGCATCTCGGCTTTGCAAATTTCGCTTTCTTTACCGGTGGTGATATTAAATGTCACTAGCTTCGATTGTGATTGTGTATGTGAATTTCCAAAGGGGATCACGTCCCCTTGCGGGTTCAAAGGTTTTGGTGGTTTTGAAACGAGCAACACCACGGTTTCCTCATCCTTCCAAACAATTGGAGGTCCCACGATATGCTCGCCACTGCCTGACAAGGCAAACTTTCCGTATGCTTCATTTGTTAGCAATTTTGAAGGTGTCCCTTCAGCAGCGAGATCAACAATATCAACCCGAAAACGAGTTAGAGAATCGAATCGTTTCTTTGGTGAGTGTGTGACAAGAGCCAATTGTTGCCCATCAGGACTCAGTGCCATTGTATGATTTGACCTTCCTGGAATGGGGGGACTAGGATCAGGCTGGAAGATTGCCTCCATTTTCTTGTCGGTCAAACCATAACGCCGCACACTCTCACTCATGTAGGGCATTATCACAATTTCGTTTCGATGCTCGTTCAATGTGATGCCAGAAAAATGGTTAAAAAACTCCATATTTTCATCAGTTGCAGTTTCGCCAGTTGCAGTATTGAAGGTTGTGATCCCAATCGCCCGTTTCCAGTACAATACTTGATTGTCTTGAACAACTAAAATCTGCCCCGCATTCGGGGAGATGACTTTGTGCTGTTCGGCTTGGATCGTGTCTGACTCATCAAAGAAGGGAAGGCGGTGTTGGACTAATTCGTATCTCGTGTCCCGGTTGGCATCACGGGTAAATTGCAGGTAGTAGAGATGCGCGTACGAATTCGATTGCGATTCCGGCTCGTCAGCGACCGACGCCGAGGCAAGCAAGGAACAAACAACCACTGCGACAACGAACTGTAAAACCGGAGTGTATCGCCAGTTGAACACGTTCTTCATTACTTAAACTCCAGTGAATATAGGACCGGCTCTATCGGTTGCTGATTTGCTAGCTCAATGCCCCGCTTCTTCCGGTCCCCAGGGTTCGATTTGTTTGAGTTGCTTTGCTTGTAATTCTGCGTAGCAATCTGGAAGATCAAATTTCTCAAGAACATTCGGTAAGAGAGTTGAGAGTGGCCATTCGTAGTGTTCTGTTTCGGCAAGTTCTTGGTATGAACTCAGAGCATGTTTCAATGTTACTTGCGAGACGTTGTCCGATAACAGCGATGCGAAAGTCGCAGGCAATCCGCCCCAGCCGAGTCCGACGAGGTGAACTTCGCTGTGACCGAACAATTGCAGCCAGTCGATGACACGCAAGACATCGAATGTCTTCTGTCCGACGTAAGGGCGGTCTAGCATGAGGCTGTGAATGGCGTACATGTAGTCGTTGCCGTAGTTGCTGTGGAAGGTGTTTGTTCCACAGGTGTTCGGCATCGTTTCTCCAATCCCGCGCACATCACAAGTGAAGAACGGAGTCGCTGGCTCCGCTGCAACGAGTTCCTGAATCAACGGTTCGCTGCGGAGTTCTTCGTCGCTGGAAAGATGCGGAATATAGAGTATCGCTCGTTTCCCGCCTTGTGGGGGACGAGAGGCATGACGTTCGTCCATCAGTCTATAGGAGATCGCTTGAATACCCGGTTCAGTTTTCACCGCGTAAGCCGTTGCCGACTTGGTTGGGTAACCACGTGAACCGAGCGCCCGATAGATTCGGTAATCAGGTGCTTTGGTCGGTGCTTCGGGGAGTTTCAACACATCGCGGACAGCGAGCTGTAATTCTTCGCCATGTAAGCTCTTGCGAGCCTTCGCCATTTCTTGAGAGGTCGCGAGAGTGAAGTCGAAGACGGTTTTGTTGTTCTCCAGTGTTGAGACTTGTCCATCAGGCGTACACCATAAGGTTTCGTCCTTCTCGATGGTAAGGTCCGGTTCTGGTGTGAAGTTGAGATCAGCTGCCGTTTTCAGGACTCCATCAAATCCGGAACTTCGTTTTGCCTGCGGGTTCCCGTTGCCGGCTACGTGATTGAACCAGCTGTACATCGCTTCCCGGTTTTCTTGAGTGAAACCGTGCGGTGTTGGACCATAGAAGAGACCGATATTCTCCTCGGAGTCCAGTAATTTATAGAGTTTCCGTAAACGACCGTACGCTTCTTGCGCACCTCGGACATCGAAGAAGTCTTTTTCCTTGGCGAGAATAATGACCGGCTTGGGAGCCATCGCTGCGAGGTAGTCGCAATGATCAAGCCCGAGAGCATGTGTCCGCGGCGGGCATTGTTCGGTGTCGGCGGGGTCTTCGTTTTCGATGTTTCTGCGGAAGGTCGTCACAAAACAACTAGGAGCCGACATTGCCCAGCGGTCTTCGACGCCACTGAGCCAAGTCGTCATCGTGCCGCCGCCAGAGTTGCCTGTCACCCCGACTCTTGTCTTGTCGACATCGTCTCGCGTCAGCAGATAATCGAGAGCACGGATTCCATCCCAGGCACGCCACGAGCCGAAGAATTCTCCGATGAGGAATTGTTGATTTCCAGCGTGCAGATGTTCTTGAACTCCGATGCCGACTTTCGACTGTTGTATGTTCTCTTTCGGATATTGCAGGCGTTCACCTTGGCCTATCGGGTCATAGATCAGGCAAACATACCCCAGTTTTGCGAGTCCTTGAGAAAAAGATTGATACGCCGCTTCCGCTTTTCCATTTCGCGAATGACCACACGTTCCTACGACTGCTGGGAAGGGACCAGCTTTGAATTTTGGAACATAAACATTGGCAGTCACCGGGAAACCGGGACGACTTTCGAAGATGATATTCTCAATCCGGTAGTCTTCTCTCTCGACAACTCCGGTAACGCGAGCGTTCAGTGGTGTTCGTTCTGGCTCTTCGCCGAAGCATTGACGAATTCTTTCTTGAGTCGCTGCGACATGTTTCTCGGCATCCTCTTTGGTCTTTAAGTTTTCGATTCGCTGACGACTGACCAAGCCAGCAAGCCTAGCTTGTCTCACAAAGAACTCATGAACCATGCGCGGGTAGCGATTGAGTTGAGTGTATTCTTTTGTAGTTTGAGCTGTGGTCTGCCTTGGGGTCATCAAGAGAGGTCCGGCACCTGCAATCGCTGCCAACTGTGCTAAAGCATTTCGTCTTGAAGAGAGAGCATCTTGTTCGGCTGTAAGATTTTGTCGCTGATCGATCACTGGGATTTCCTTCTCGCAAACATCAATGGAATGTAATGAGCAGGCAGGGAAATTTTTTCATATAACACGCTGAATGACCCTTTAGTAACCCGATGCGTTAGCGAGGGATTCACGCTAGATCCCTCGCTAACGCGTCGGGTTATCATTCACTGGTTTACAAAATACCATCAACACGCATGCTCACAGGAAATCATAATGGGATTCAGTTCGCCTAGCCAATACCCGAGAGCACGACGCCTACGAACAGGTCATAAAGAATGTGGCAACCGACAGCGATCCCGAAGCCTCGTACCCAGAAAATGACTGAGAACAGAACCCCCGCGAAAAAGCGAAAGGTGTAGCTGAACCATAACTCTGGTCGGTCGAGAACTGTGCTCATCGCGAGAGACAACTCGCTCGGTGCGAACAAGGCGGCGGAGTTAACGTAGTGAGCCGTGGCAAAGAGCCAGCTTGAAATGAAGACAGATCCGACCATTGCGACTCGTGGTGGGACAAGCATTGCACGTAAGGCGACGAATGAAATTGGCAAGATCGTCAGCCGAAAGAGCATCTCTTCGTAGATGCCCGCTCCCAAGAAGGAAACGACTCTGGGAATGTTGCCCGTAGAAAGATGTGGCAAACTGTTGAGTGTTAAGCTCAATGCAGATTGTTGTACCGGAAAGGCGAGTGCCGTTAACTGCCCGATCATCACGAGCAACATCGCGAACATCAGGCTCTCGGCAAACATTCCCGAAAGCGTTTCTACACTCCACTTCCAAGGTCTGCGACCACACAGTTGCCAGAGCATCAAAAGCATGGGAGCCAAGAGTGGGAAGAGCCATTCCAGACCGAATCCGGTTTCCAAACCGAGTTGCCGGATCCACAAATCGGCTCCATTGCGACTTGCAGGAATCTGTGAGTGAAGAATTGCTCCCACTTCATAGACTACCAAGAATGGCAGAATGAACAGCAGCGATGGCCATGGTTCACGAGCGGTGGACCAATACTCGCAACGAGCTGATTCAGGAGATGTCATTTGAATATTTAGAATCTTATAAGACAAACTGAACCCAAGACTGGACATGTTTGTTTAGGAATTAGCAAAGCACGATTCATCGCTTCGCTGCATTGAATTAGGAATGGAAAAATTCAACGTGAAGTTGCAATCTTCTTTTTTCACCCTAGTCCCTCGCCCTTAGACTTCACTTGGGTGTTGATCGCTTCATACAACAACAAAACCATTCCATTGGTAATTCACAAACTCCGTTAGCTGTTTGATCGACCTAGCCCGGAAGAATGGCGACTCTAATGAACGGTCCGGTCGGGAGATTTAGGGAAGCAGGTGAATCAGTACCGCTTTCGGTGTTACCGCGATGGTGCAAATTCTGCCGGTCGTAAGAATAGGTCAATCTTTGAGAGTTCTCTCGCCGATGGAGAACGAAAGTGCGAACAATCATCGCTTTGAAATGGTCAAGTTTAACAATTATAAGAATATTCTTGATTGCCCAATTTCGGCAGCGGTATAATATGAATTGACTCCATACTCCAACTTAATTCTTCAGTTGGAACAAATGGACTGGAAACGAATCATGCGTTCACATTACATCATTCATTGCTACTTGACTGATAGCTGCGTCTGTATCTGACCGGCGTAAGGCCGGGAGACTGCTTTTGAAATGACACGTCGCGAACGTGTCCAGGTGATGACACCTTTTCTCTCTAAACAGACTTTCTTATCGTAGGCAGAATTTATCATGGCAGCTGATTTTCGTTTGAAAGAACAACTCAATTCCCTGACTGATCGAATAGTTGATAGCTACAAAGACATTGGAAATATCAATCATTTGGGGCATTGCCCACTTCCAAGCTCTCAAGTGGTCGTCGAGATTCTCGAGGACTTAAAAGAAATTCTCTATCCGGGTTACCGACGTCGACAAAATCTTCATATGGGGAATGTCACCTATTTCGTCGGCGATCTTGTCGACGGTTTACATGACAAACTGACTCAGCAATTCGCTCGTGCTTTACGTTATGAATACGATGTGAAGAATGGGGCAGATTGCGACCGTAGACACCTAATGGACTTTGAAGCCCGTGGTCAACAGGCTGCCATCGAATTCCTGGAGTCACTCCCAGAGATGCGGCGATTACTTGCAACAGATGTGGCAGCGGCGTACGAAGGTGACCCGGCAGCCAGCGGATTGGATGAGATTATTTTCTGTTATCCCGGAATAGAAGCTGTCACAGTTCATCGGATTGCTCACCAATTATATCAACAGAAGATGCCCTTGATTCCACGTATTATGTCTGAGTGGTCGCACGTCCAGACTGGCATTGATATTCATCCCGGTGCGACGATTGGACCTTCCTTCTTCGTCGACCACGGAACCGGCGTCGTCATCGGAGAGACTTGCAACATTGGCAGCGGAGTCAAAATCTACCAAGGGGTGACACTTGGAGCGCTCAGCTTCCCCAAGGACAGCGAAGGAAATCTGGTTCGCGGCACGAAACGTCATCCGACAATCGAAGATGGCGTCGTCATTTATGCGAACGCAACAATCCTCGGTGGAGATACCATCATCGGCGAAAACTCCGTCATCGGAGCGAGCGTCTGGATGACCAAATCCGTCCCCGACAACACCATCGTGACGATTGAGACTCCGTCATTGAGGTTGCGCGACGCGAGTTGATGTTTGGTTGAGAGTTTCTTCAATTCCAATCATTTGCACACCAGAGGAGTTGATTGGTGATGAACCAGAAACCACAGACTGATCCTATCATCGAAGAGATCCACGAAGTGCGACGCGAAATTTCTGAGCGTTTTGATGGGAATGTTCACGCTATTGCTGCTGACGCAAATACTCGCATGGCTGCCTCAGGCTGCCCTGTCTGGAAGCCGACAGAAAATCACCAAACAGCCAAAGCTGTGCAGGCAAAGTGATAGTCAATCTTTATCAAGCAGCGTAATTTCTATGGAACCAAGTGAATCAGAAGATTCAGGAGCGATGAAATGGGCTGAGAAGATAGCCGCACTCGCTGCTGACGCACTTCTGAATGCTAAGCTAATTGAAGCGGATCAGTTGAATCTTTCAGTTGAGATCATCAGTGAAGAAATTTTAGTCCGCCTTTGCTTGGATGATCTTCCTCCAGACGTCGTCTGTGAAGGATAATGTCATCTAATTGCCAACTCACCTGAATTGTTCGTTCCTACGCACTCTATTCAGCTGTCTGATAGCCTTACAGTTGAAAGCTACTCTTCTCTGAGCCGATTAGGTCTCATGCGAGGTGTTGGCTGATTCGGAGACAGATTTTCTTCGTGCTTTACCTGCCTGATTGCAGGTGAGGGCCAGCTAAAATTCCAGGTATCATCATCCCAGTTGAGTTTCACGGGAGTCCAGGTGGAAGGTACAGTTAGCTGATTGCCGTAGTGGGGGTAACCAACTGGGGCATATCTCGGTAGGGGCTTGTTGTTTAAGCCGATCAATTCTTCCTCTTCTTCAACGATTAAAATCTTTGGGGTGATAAAGAGGAACAGTTGATTGCTATCTGATGGTTCCACTTGCATCCCTTTTTCGATCAGTAATCGTCGGTCGAAGAACGAATTATCTGAATCTTCAGTTTTAACGAAATAGGCTGCTGTTCGACCGTTAGCAATGGTATCTGATGTTGCAAACTTGAACTCTTCTTTCCCGAGCTGATTTGCAAATGAGAGTTTGAACTCTGTACGAATCGCTTGTAGCGGCTTCTTTGTTTGACCATGCAATTCCATTTTCGTATTACTGGAAAGTCCACTCATTTCAATCGAGGCAATCTGATCGTTGAATAAAGTGATTTTGGGAGCCATCAGCAGCGAGGATTTCTCGGACTCGTCGATTAGTTTTTGCCTTTCCTTGTAGACCGCTGACGAGATCGATTCACGAAGTGAAAAAGAATTTGCGATGTCAGGTGCGACTGAAGCAAGAGTGATTTCGTAAGTCAACTGGACGTCATGTTGTACTCGCAATTGACTGAGAAGTTTCTGACATGCCTGGTGAGACTTCTCTGTTCCGCGAACGACGAAGGCTAAATTCGCTTCATAGAATGCAACTCGCTCTTGGCTTTGATTTTGTAGACAGGAATCCTGGATCAGTTTTTCGAGTGTCTCAACATTCTTAAGCAATTTGGGGTTTGTCTGATCCTGCGGACCAATGGGGACAATTAAGTCTGCCACATTATAGGTCATGGCAATGAGTGGGGCTTGTTCTCGCTGAGCCTCTTTGCCTCGCGGGTTTTTTCGGCGACGAGCTTCGGAGAATTGCTCCCATGACAAGGATTCCAAAGTCTCTGATTGCTGCTGCCAATGATCGACGACGAGTTGAGTCAGTGTGTCATCAGGGAATCGTTTTTTTAGTTCTATTAAGAATTCTTCCGCAGAGGTTTTGTCTTTTTTCTGAAAGGCGGAATAATAGGAGCGGGCGAGGTCGGCTTCGCTCGATACTTCAGTAGATTCCCCCCACAGGGTCGCTACCGGTCCACAGACAAGACAGAATAGAATGAGCAGTCGCATGAGTCGTCTCCGTACCTGTTCTAGAACTTTTTCAAATTGGTCTTACAGTTCTGTCTCGTGGCGGTTGCGTTTCAACTTGTGGAAACGTATTTCGCGGACAAGAGAAGCATTGGAAATGCTCTAAAATCCTGATCCTTATTAACCTACTTTGAAATCCAATTTTTCGCCAGATCAATTCTATGTTTGAAGCTCCTGATTCAATTCTTCCGAAAACACTCAAAGTCATTCGTGGCGGCATCGCTAAGAAATTGCATTTGGGGATGCAGGTTTATGTGTCACTCAATGGTGAAGTCGTGATTGACTTTGCGATTGGACAAAACGAGCGCAATCAGACGCTGACTTCACAAGTTCTGTGCCCATGGCTCTCAAGCGGAAAACCATTAACCGCAGCCGCTGCGATGCAATTCGTTGAACGGCATCGTCTGGAGCTGGAATCTCCTGTGGCCAGATACATTCCAGAATTCGCTGCCAATGGGAAATCAGGAATTTCCGTTGCTCATCTGTTGACACATACCGCAGGTTTGCGGCCGGTTTCTTCAGGTTGGCCGCATAAAAATTGGGACGAGATTCTCGACAAGATCTATAAAAATCCAATGAGGCGGGAATGGGTTCTGGGCGAGAAGGCTGCCTATGATCCGGGATTGTCCTGGTTTGTTTTGGGGGAAGTTCTTCACCGCATTGATGGTCGGGTCATTGATCAGATTGTGAGACAAGATCTCCTTGAGCCGCTGGGTATGGTCGATAGCTGGATGACAATTCCAAAGCATCTCCACGCAGCTTATGGAGAGCGAATCGGAATTCTGTACTATCAGAAAGATCAAGAATTACACGTAGTCAAAGGTCATGAACCTGCGGTTTGTCTTTCTCCATCACCGGGGGGAAGTATGCGAGGTCCAATTTCGCAACTGGGACTTTTTTACGAGATGTTGTTAAATGAGGGACAAAATTCGACGGGAGAGCAAATTCTCTCAGCAGAGAGTGTCAAGCTGATGACATCAAGGCAGCGAGTTGGAATGTTTGATCAGACGTTTCAACACAAGGTCGATTGGGGGTATGGCATCATCGTCAATTCTAATCAATACGGTGCAGAAACGGTCCCTTATGGATTTGGTCGGCACGCATCTGAAAATACGTTCGGTCATGGTGGTGCTCAATCATCAGTCGGATTCGCTGACCCGCAGCATCAACTGGTTGTCGCTGCCGTTGCAAATGGATGTCCGGGGGAAGAGTTGCACAACGAAAGGTTTCGAGAACTTAACTCTGCGATCTATGAAGATCTGGGACTCGTGAATCAGCAGCCGGAACAGGCATAATTGCATGTGGGATACAATTTCAGCGTGGTTCAGTCTGATCAGGTGGCAGAGTAACATTGCTCTCGGCGTCTTGGAGATCCCATTTTGGGTTTTCACAGTGTTGTGCGGAATTGTTTTTGGTGTGCTGACGTGCCTCGGAACGAAAAAATCTTTACGAGACTGTGAACTAAAAGATGGCTACTGGTCAGTTGGAGTTGGACTTCTTGGCGGGATCATCTCTGCTTTACTGGTGATGATTGTGCTCGGTTTTCAAAGTCAGCATACGCCTGTCGTGTTGCCATCCGAAATCGGTCGCAACTGGAGAGTGATTTACCATTTGTCGCTGATCACTCTGCTTTTGATGGTGACGGCGACTGACGTGCGCAGCTACTTTATTCTTGAATGGACATGTTGGCTGGGCATTGCGATTGGAGTTCTGGGTGCGACTGCCTCGGGTGAGTTTCAACTGGTTCACGTCTGGATCGACTGGAATCAGGAACAACCCCAACTCAGTGGTCCTTACATTCCTGACTGGCTGGCGAATCACCAGCATTTGCATGGACTCACCTGGAGTCTTGCTGGGATGCTCACGGGAGCGATTTTAGCTTGGTTGACGAAAAAGATTTCTTCGTTTGTCTTATCAATGCCGACACTCGGGACGGGTGATATTTACTTGATGGCAATGATCGGAGCCTATCTTGGCTGGCAGCCAACCATCATCGCTTTTGCGATATCTCCGCTCTTTGCACTTCTCGTGGGAGCAACTCTGAGAGCCGTCAGCAATCAACCGGCGCTGCCGTATGGTCCGTTCTTGGCACTGGGCGCTATCGTGACGATGTTCTTCTGGCGAGCGATTTGGATGTTCGAGGTTCCATTAACACTTGCTCCGAATCCGAGCCGAGATTCAATCTTCGCCATCCGCCGTTTTTTCGGAGACTGGGTCTCCTTGCTGCTGACCTTCGGTCTGGCAACGGTCCTGTTCGTGGGCTTATTGAGCCTGTTAAAATTCTATAAATCGCTTGATTTGAAGAAGTGATTCTAACTGCAATTGGAATGAGAAAATCTTTGAAACAGAGAGGGACAGAGAACACAGAATTTGTGCTTTATGCTTTCTCTGTGAACTCCGTGCCTCTGTGTTTCTACTTCTTCTGGACTTGAATAAACCAGGGATTTCAAAAATTTAGTTGCTCAATAAAACAGGTGTGACAACAAGCTGTCATACCTAACGCGATATTCACTCACATGTTGAAATAAAGCAGTTAAGTCATTTCATAGTGAGTATTTTCATGGAAGAATCACACGTCACTCCGCAGGCTTTTACAGCACACCACCCACCACAAATGGGTGTTCCACAAGTTAACCACGGAGAGAGGCAACTTCCCGTTTTCTGTCCGCAATGTGGCAATCGGATCGAAATTCAAAGGGGACTCTGCGGGAATCGAATCATTGACGCAATCATGTTGCAGGCAGAACGCATCGGCACAGAGTTAGAATGTCAGCGCTGCGACACTCGCTTCGTCTTTCAGAAACTGGAAGCAATCGAACATCGCAAAAAAGAAAAAGGAACAAGACGAAAATCAGTCCGCAGTCATTAGAGCAATGAACTGGTTGCTTCTTTTTGATTTATAGAAATTGCCACAGAGATCACTGAGGACTCAGAGAAAATAATTGGATGCTGCCATGAGCGAGTTGTGAAAGATGCACTTTTGAGTTGTCTTTCGCGAACGTGGAGACTTGCTACTCATACAGATTAAAAGAGAACTCTCAGTAAGAGTTCATCTATTCCTAAGTGTTCTCGGTGACCTCTGTGACTAAAGACTTTCTGTCATTCTTCGATTCCTGACGACTCCATTCTTCTGAAATGTTACGCATCTGCGAACTCAGCGAGGAATCGCAGGTTGGCTTGTGCTCTTTTGCTGGCTTCATCGAAGCGGATATTCTTGATTCGTTTCTCTTTGATCTCGGGGGACCATTGACCGCGAATCATTTCGCACTCGGCTTCGATTTCTTCCTGGCTGGGATGAATAACATGATCTGCGATTCGGTTCGTATGTGCTATGATAGATGACCTTCCTGCTTTGGGGATGAACAGTCTCTTTGTCAAAACCGTTGGGTTTTCGAGAAATGCAAGGGGAATGCTTTCTAGCTACTTAAATCATTAGGTCATGAATTTCTTGTGGGCGGAGTTTTCTAGTTATGTGTTTCAAAAAAACAACAAATCAGTGCAAGTGGACCGTTCTCTTCACATTGTGAAGTTCGGGTTGCGCTGGTGGAATCGATTTTTCGTTCTAGGCGCACGAGCGATAAGCCAGGCACTTAAAGTGTCTGGCTAACAGCAGAACTCTTAGAATTCACGAAGTCCGTGTCGTTTTGTTTGTTCTTTCTTTATGATTCTTCGAACTAGTCAAAAAGAAAACAGGAAGATCGAAAGTGAATAAGGAACAAGTTGGTCCAGTTCTGGGTCGAATCCCGAGTGGAGTCTTTATTCTGACTGCCCGCGGTCCAGAGGGTGAGCAGACTGGGATGCTGGCGAGTTGGGTGCAGCAGGCTTCGTTTGAACCTCCGACTTTAACAGTCGCAGTCAATACAAAACGCTACATCAACGACTGGCTGGAAGATGGTGCTCCAGTTGCACTCAGCTTGGTAGGAGAGTCCCAGAAGAATTTACTGGGGCATTTCGGGAAAGGTTTTGAACCGGGAGAACCTGCATTTGAAGGATTATTCACAGCGACGACCGAGAAAGGTCTCACCGTATTGAGCGATGCATTAGGTTGGTTGGAAGGGATTGTCAAAGCAGCAGTCCCTGGAGGCGATCATATGATTTATGTTGTTGAATTAACGGATGGTCGACCAGGTGATAAACTGGAAGCCGAAAAACCTTTCGTACACATCAGGAAGAACGGGTTCGGCTATTGATTCCAACAAGCCAACTTTCTCACTGCATAAGCTCATTGAAGTTCAATTATTGAGGAATTGCGAGATGCGATTTTTGTTATTTGGTTTGCTGTTTGTCTCTTCTGGATTCAATTCGGTATTAGCGCAATCTCCTTCTGAAGACGACTTTTACCCGATCACTCGCTTTGAAGTTCCTGAAGGGGTTGTCCTCGAAGCAAGTTCGTTTCAGCTTATGCCGGATGGAAAACTCGCTGTCGCTTCACGGCGTGGTGAAATCTGGCTGATCAGCGATCCTTTTGCCGAGGAAGTGAAAGCGACTCAGTTCAGTCGATATGCTCACGGGTTACACGAAGTGCTGAGCATGGCAGAACATGATGGCTGGTTGTATGTTGTGCAGCGAACAGACGTTTCGAGAATCAAAGATTCAGATGGAGACGGAAAGGCTGACCGGTTTGAAATTGTTAACGATGACTGGGAGATTTCCGGAGACTATCACGAATATGCGTTTGGAACGAAGTTCGACGAAGAAGGCAATCTGTGGATCACCCTCTGTCTGACAGGTTCATTCTCGAGTAACGTCCCGTATCGTGGCTGGTGTGTGCGAATTACTCCAGAAGGTGAGATGATCCCCACAACAAGTGGAATTCGTTCACCGGGCGGCATGGCATTCAACGCTGCGGGAGATGCCTTCTATACAGACAATCAAGGACCATGGAATGGAACCTGTGGATTGAAGCATTTAATTCCAGGGAAATTCGTGGGACATCCGGGTGGTTTCGAATGGTACAAACTCGCAGAGAAAGCGATGGGACCGAAACCTCAAGAACCAGAGTCTGGCAGCCGATTCGTCGTCGAAGCCGACAAGATTCCTGAATATGAACCGCCTGCAATTTTGTTTCCGTACAAGAAAATGGGGCATTCAGCGAGCGGCATCGCTTGCGACCTTTCTGATGGTCAGTTTGGTCCATTCGCTGGACAACTTTTTGTCGGTGACCAGACATTCAGCACGGTCATGCGCGTCTATCTTGAGAAAGTCGACGGTCACTACCAGGGAGCCTGTTTCCCGTTTCGAGAAGGCTTTGGCTCCGGAACTCTGGGTGTTGAATCGTCTCCACAGGGAGCGATGTTTGTCGGCGGGACAAATCGAGGTTGGGGGTCGCGAGGGAATTTGCCTTTTGCTGTCGAACGTGTTGATTGGACGAAAAAAGTCCCCTTCGAGATTCTCGAAATGAACGCCAAGTCGGATGGTTTCGAACTTGTCTTCACACAACCAGTCGATCCAGAATCTGCCAAAGACATCGCCCAATACGATCTGGGAACTTATACCTATATCTTCCAGGCAAGTTACGGGAGTCCGGAAGTCGACCACACAACTCCCAAAGTTGAATCAGCCACAGTTTCAGAAGATCGCATGTCTGTTCATCTGAAAATAGACGGACTTCAGAGAGGTCACGTTCATGAGTTGAACGCATACGGAGTCCGCTCCTCAGAGGGCAATCCCTTGTTGCATTCACAAGCGTATTACACATTGAATTATCTTGTGAAAGAGTGACGAGGTAAAATATCAAGAGTATACGGATGGATTTCAGGGACGAAAACTATCAAATGGAGCGTCACATACGAAATTTTCTATGTGCAACGCAGTATTCGGTTGGGTTTAGAGCATTTCCAATGCTTCTCTTGTCCGCGAAGTACGTTTCCACAGGTTAATACACTAGCGCCACGAGACAGAACTGTTAAGACCAATTTTAGAAATGCTCTAGTGCCTCTGGAAAATAATCCACCACGAACGCATTGAGACTGAATAGCGAGTCGCTAAGATAATCGGCTCCACCAAAAGTCAGGCGACGGCAATGCACCATCCTTCTTCGTTCGAGCAATTCCAGGCAAACGCGGTTCAAGGGAAACTGGTTCCCGTTTATCGCAAGCTTTACAGCGACACATTGACTCCCGTAACGGCGTTCTACAAAGCGAACTGGTCGAGTCAGTCTTTCTTGTTTGAAAGTGTTGTCGGTGGTGAGAAAGTTGGTCGCTACAGTTTTCTTGGGGGCGATCCGTTTTTAAGGATCGATGCTTTCGGGAATGAAGTTGAGACAACTCAAGGTGGAGTTGTTG
>JABJMI010000255.1 GCA_018659505.1 Planctomicrobium sp. | reverse complement strand
GCGAGATACATGGTTACTTCGCTGCGGATCTGATGATTGACAAGGTGCGGAACATCATCACCGATCTCGGTGAACTGGGCGACTCTGTCAAAGTTGATGATATTCAATCGCGACTGAAAACGATTCGCGAAGATGCCGTACGTCAGCTGAAAGATAAAAAGGAACTCTACGAAGATGGCGAACATGTCATCCGTTTCGGAAGCCATCGTTTCTCTGTCAATACTCAAGTTCTTGACCTGACGACGGTTCTTCGAGAAGGTGAACTGAATTATCACCTGACCGGAACAGAATTCTATGAACCAATGGCGAGCGACGAACTGAATTCGACTCAAGAAGTCTGGTCGATGGAAGTTGTCAGCGAGAACAAGAACGTCTACCGGGCGGAGTACCTGGCGTATTTAATGTTGCAGGCTGTTCGTAATGGGGAGTTGCAATTCGAATTGAATGACGATTCGGAAGAGTTAAATATCGAAGAACTGCAACAAGAAGTCCAGAAGTTCATGGGACCGCGGTATCGTGAAGGATACTCCAAAGGTGTTCATGATCTTGACGCCGCTAAGATTCTCAAAGCGTTACTAGAGGTTGATTCCTCTTGTGGGCTACTTCGTTATTCCGCTCGAAGTCGAGCGCTGGCGAATCTGTTTTGGTGGCACTTTGGTGATTCGAAAGCCAAGAAGTTGATGGAGCATATTCTCGCAGGGTTCGGGACGATTGCGGTTCTCTTCCCTGGAACCGAAAAACAGCTGGAATACATCGCTGACTTGCAGGGAATGATTTCTGAGTTTGTGACCGAGCACGATTTTCTACCAGCTACGGACAACATCGATTTCGATTCATTCATCAATGAGGCAGCGGAGTATCTCTTTTATGAATTGATTGATGAGACACGTCAGGCACGTGGCGATCTGTTTGTGATCTCTCAAACAGCTGCGGAGATGTTCACAGAGTTTCATGCACACCTAAAACGATTAGATGCTGAGGATCGATTTGCGAAAGCGATGAAAGCAGTGCAGCGAGACACTTTGGCAGCTTACGAACTTGCCCTCGACTGGACGACTGCTTTTCTGCTCAACCATGAACGGGGAACAGACGTCTTTGCATATCGAGAAGAGATCGCTGAGCTCATTATGGACGGGCAACTCGATGAGCGAGCGATTGTGGAGTCAGTCATGCAGCGTGATCTCGACGACATGATCGGTACACATCCGGTCCTCAAAAATGGTTCGTATCATTTACGGTTCAACGAATTCCTAACTCGTGTGAAAACATTCGAGCAAACGACCATTCCGTTGTTCAATCGATATCACGAATTAAAAACAGAATTAGTAGACGAACACCGTGACGCGATGAAGCTCGAAGAGTTCCAACCGCGGGTGCTGACATCTTTTGTTCGGAATCAATTGATCGATCAAGTTTACTTGCCGCTGCTTGGTGACAATCTCGCGAAGCAAATCGGAACTACCGGAGAAGGGAAGCGGACAGATAGACAGGGATTGTTGCTGTTGATCTCTCCACCGGGATACGGAAAAACGACACTCATGGAGTATGTTGCCAATCGATTAGGCATCATCTTCATGAAGATCAACGGACCAGCACTCGGGCACGATGTCACATCTCTCGATCCAGCTGCTGCTCCTAATGCGGGAGCCCGCGAAGAGGTTGAGAAGCTCAACCTTGCATTTGAAATGGGCGACAACGTCCTCATCTATCTCGATGATATTCAGCACTGTCACACCGAATTCCTTCAGAAGTTTATCAGCTTGTGTGATGCTCAACGCAAGATTGAAGGTGTCTACAAAGGGAAAACACAGACCTATGATTTCCGTGGCAAGAAAGTCGCGGTCGTCATGGCGGGGAATCCTTATACTGAAAGCGGTGAGAAGTTTCTGATTCCGGACATGCTTAGTAACCGTGCCGATATTTACAATCTTGGTGAGATCATCGGAGACACCGCTGATGCTTTCGAACTGAGTTATATCGAAAATGCACTCACCTCAAATCCCGTTCTCAGCAAGCTGGCGAGTCGTTCTCAAAAAGATGTTTATGCCATTGTGAAAATGGCTGAGCGAACCCTTCGCGGTGACGCGGCTCCGTCTGAAGGAATTGAATTCGAAGCAAGTTATTCCATGGAAGAACTCAACGAGTTCGTCGATACCATGATCAAGCTGATGCGTGTTCGTGATGTCGTCCTGCGAGTCAATCAGGAGTACATCACCTCTGCCGCGCAGCACGATGATTACCGCACCGAGCCACCATTCTTGCTGCAAGGTTCTTACCGAAATATGAACCGCATCGCAGAGAAGGTTCTGCCCGTAATGAATGAAGAGGAAGTCGAAACGCTCATCCAGAGCAGCTACCAAAACGACGCTCAAACACTCACTTCCGGGACCGAAGCAAATCTCCTGAAGTTTAAAGAACTGACCGAGACTTTAAAGGATGAAGAAGCCGAACGCTGGTCGGAGATCAAACGGACATTCAAGCAGAATGTCAAGATGCGGGGAGTCGGGGCGGATGACAAAGTTGGGCAAGTCATTGCAACATTAACCACCTTCAGCGACGGACTCGATTCAATTAGAAAAGCTGTCACCGATGGTGCAACGAATCTTTCGAAACCAAGTGGTGAGGAAGTCGACATCAGCGATCAAGAGTTACTGCGAGAAGAGCTTCGTGCGTTGTCATTGCAACTCGCGGAGGGACTACAGCAGGTCGCTGCTCTTTCGAATCGACCAATTAACGTTAGCATGCCACCAGTCGAAATGAAGTGGCCAGAGCAGGTTTCTTTGCCGATTAGTTCCGTCCCGAGTGAGGATTCAAAATCAGCTACCAGACCTGAAATTGTCGATGAAGATCTTGATGAAGAAGCGGTCGATGATGATCGAATTACGATTGTGAATCGCCTACCGAAATCGGTTTATGGAATTTTAGAATCACAGTTCGAGTTGATGGAGCAATGGCTGAAACCGCTCACTGAATTGACTTCATCACAGCATCAGCAGATGTCAGAGATGCGACCGAAGATTGAGCAGTGTTTGAATAACTATCAGCGGTTATTGAACAAACTCGAAGCCGCACATGAGCGAGAATAAGCGTTAGCCGTTCATTTGAAATGAACGGCTAAGTCGTTGTGTTTTAGTGTTCGCCGCGGGTGATGCGCATGACTTCATCGAGAGTCGTCACACCGTCGACGACTCGTTGATAGCCGGACATTCTTAATGTCAGCATTCCATGACTTAATCCGTAGTCACGGATGACGCCGGAACTCGCTCCTTCGACACAGAGTTTCTTGATCTCTGGATCGTTACGCAGAAGTTCGTAGACTCCCATTCGACCGGAATAGCCGATGTCGCGACAGTCGCGGCAGCCAACTGGGCGATAAAGAGTTTCGATACTAGGTTCGGGGAAGTCGTCTGGCAATTCTCCTGGAGCGGGATGATACCCTTCTTTGCAGCGTTCGCAAAGTTTGCGGACAAGTCGCTGGGCGAGGATACCTTCTACTGTGCTTGCAACTAGATACGGTTCTACGCCCATATCGGCAAGTCGTGTGAACGCACTCGGAGCGTCATTCGTATGCAGCGTGCTGAAAACCAGGTGACCGGTTAAGGATGCTTGAATCGCACTAGTCGCGGTTTCTCCGTCGCGAATTTCACCGATGAGTACAACATCAGGATCGTGACGCAAAATACTTCTCAAACCCGCAGCGAAGGTCAGGCCAATCTTCGCATGGACCTGAATCTGGCTAATTCCATTGAGGTGATATTCAACAGGGTCTTCAACGGTAATGATTTTTGTCTTCGGGCTTTTGATCTCATTGAGACCGCTGTACAAGGTCGTCGTTTTACCAGACCCAGTAGGTCCAGTGACGAGTACAATCCCGTGCGGCATCGAGATGAGATCGGTGAATTGCTCGTAGACATTCTCCGGCATTCCTACGCCGCGTAAGTTGAACACCATACGTTGCTTGTCGAGCAAACGCATGACGATCCCTTCGCCGTGAAGCATGGGGATGATGGAAACACGAACATCGATCTCGCGTCCTTTGACACGCATGTT
>JABJMI010000699.1 GCA_018659505.1 Planctomicrobium sp. | reverse complement strand
TGAGTGCGCACGGTCGCGGCGGAAAGCCTCACACGCACAACAAACCACTTTCCAGTGGCAAAGGCTCGGCCCACGAAGGTGGCGTCCGCGTGCCGATGATCGTTGCCTGGCCTGGCGTCACCTCAGCCGGTTCCGTTTGCGAGAAGCCCGTGATGATTGAGGACTTCTTCCCCACGGTTCTGGAAATGGCAGGTATCCAGCACGCTGAGCAGGTTGGTGGCGTCGTTGACGGACGGAGCTTTGTGAATCTACTGCGAGGCGAACAAGACGAGTCTCGCGAGGTGCGTCCACTGATCTGGCACTTTCCCAACAACTGGGGACCACGAGGACCTGGCATCGGCCCCTCCAGCGCGATCCGGCTCGGCGACTGGAAACTGATCTACTACCACGAATCGGGGAAGTACGAGTTGTTCAACCTGGCTGAGGACTTGGCGGAACAAAACAACCTGGCAGACAAGCATACTGCGGTGAGAGATCGCCTTGCTGCCGAACTCAGTGAGTACTTGGCATCCGTGAAAGCACAAATGCCGATTGTGAAAGATTCTGGACAAAAAGTGCTATACCCCGGCGGTCTCGGCAGGTAATGACCACTGACCTCGCAGAAAAGTTGAAGGATAACGTGGTCTTCAGCTTCGTCACTTCGATTACGTTCAATCTTCAGCAGGAATGGGTCGCTGGGGACGTTCCGACATGCTGAATCTGTCCAACAAGGACGGAATTCCTACCTCCTCGTTTTGCACCGAGACTGGTCCATTTGGTGGCAAAAACGATCAGTTGGCACGCTGCGGGCTACTGGCATTGGTGTCTGTTAGCCATGCCTCCAGCTTCGATCGAAGCTGCCTGGCTTTGTCTGGCATTTCGTCTGCGATGTTTTGTGACTCGCTGATGTCCTGACTTAAATCGTAGAGTTCGACTGAGTCGCTGTCATAAAACTTGAGCAATTTATAATCCCCAGAGCGAATCGCGCTTGCCATTCGATTCCCTTTGTGGAAAGCGTAATTGGGATAGTGAAAGTAGATCGACTCACGCTTCAATTCTGATTCGTTCCTTAGCATCGGCAACAGCGAGATTCCATCAGGAGTGTTGCTCGGGTCTGACTTCAGATTGGCGGATTCAAGAATCGTTGCGTGAATGTCCATCGTGATCACGGGTGCTGACGTTCGAGTCGAAGGTTTTACGTGACCGGGCCAGCGAACGATCATGGGGACTCGGATTCCGCCTTCGTACAGGTAACCCTTCTCTGCCCGCAACGGTTTCACGTTCGCCGCGAATGGTCCATTATCCGAAGTAAAGATCACCAGAGTATCCTTGTCCAAGCCCTGATCGTCTATTGCCTTCAGAAGCTTTCCGATCGATGCGTCCATTCCCTCGATCATCGCTGCGTATGTCGGATTTTCGATGCCTGGACCTTTTCTTTGTTCATACTTGGCAATCAAATCGCAGGGAGCCTGAAACGGATAGTGAACTGAATAGTTCCACCAACAAAGGAAGAACGGGCGATCACCTTCGGCTTTGGCAGATTTGATGAAGTCGATGCATTCATCGGCGCACCTGTCAGGCAGGTACTCGCCATCTGATTTCCCTTCCAGATTAGGGATTTTGTACGGACTGAAATAGCTTGGCGGACCTCCAAAACGACACCCACCGATGTTGATATCGAAGCCCTGATGTTCCGGACGTAACTCTGATTCGGTTGGCAGTTTACTTTCCGAGCCAGACTCTGATCGTGTACGATGAGAGAGATGCCACTTCCCGACAAATCCCGTCGCATACCCTGCCTGCTTGAGTTGCTCAGCCAGAGTCACACGTTCGAGCGGCAGGTGTCGCAGCCAGATGGGCGTTATCAAGTTCGTGCCAGGTTTCTGAAAACTCGGAGGGTGTCCTCCCGCGTGATTGGTAATGTTTAGACGAGCAGGTGATTCTCCCGTCATCAACGCCGCACGTGTTGGTGTGCAAACCGGTGCGGCAGAATACGCATCAGTGAACAGCAAACCCTGCTCAGCCAACCGATCAATATTGGGAGTATCAAGTCTATCGTTGCCATAGCAATGAAGGTCTTTCCAACCGAGATCATCCGCCATGATCAAAACGATGTTTGGTGATTTCGCGTTCGGCTTGGGTTCTTCTCCAGCCGCAGTCACGGAAAAAACGCAAAGACAGACAACTGAAGTCAGCAGACATTCGAATCTGAACCGCAACATATTTTCGTTCCTCAAGCACTTGTTATTCTTTTGTTTTTAGCGGGAACCGGTGGGCTAACGAAACGGTATGCGGTTCTTTGGTGCACTGCGACCAGACGACTTTAGCCTCGCCAGTAACGCCTGAAGCTCTTTCCGTTTGACTTCTTCCATAAAATACAGGTTGTTAGTTTCACCTGGATCGTCGTCGAGATTGTACAGCTGCCCCGGTGCATTAGGAGCTTTGTCCGGGAGTGCCCACTTTTTCATATTCGGTACGTCGTAGTTGTTCCCGCCTGACCCCTGGTGATCGAGGAATTTCCATGACCCCTTGCGAATCTGGAATTCCCCTCGAAAACTCTGCGTGAGTAGATGGGGGCGTACTGACTTCGACTCCTCCTGCTGCCCCAACATGATGGGCAACATGTCGAAGCTGTCTGTCGCGACATCGTCCGGCAGCGAGACACCGACGACTGAGGCGACTGTTGCGAAGATATCTGTCGTGTTGGTCATCTGGAACGACACCTGTTTCGGTGGAATCTGACCTGGCCAACGAGCAATAAAGGGAACACGGTGTCCACCTTCCCACGCATCGCGCTTCATTCCTCGCCAACCGCCTGACGGATCGTGTTGATGGTCCTCTCGCATCCAATTGACGTGTAGGGTTTCCGCCCCGTTGTCCGAATTGAACAGCACGAGAGTCTCTTCATCGATTCCGAGCTCTTTCACAAGGTCCAGAACACGACCGACCAATACGTCCAGTTCCCAGACAAAGTCGGCACGCGGGCCTGCTCCCGTAGCGCCATTAAATTCTTCTGCGGGCAAGACTGGTGCGTGAGCAATTTGGGTTGAGAACACAGCGAAGAAAGGTTTGTCTGGAGACTTCTGGCGATGTTCCCTAATGAACTCTTCCGTTTTATCATAAAACAGAAGGTCCGCGTTCATGAAATCATAGCCTGGCGACATCCATCCGGCGTCGTTATCCCATCGCCATTTACCTCCGGGGTTTGGCAGGCTCTTGGGATTGTGCCGCTCGCTTGCAGGCGTCGCGACCAATCCGTTTTCGATGTAAACGTAAAGCGGATCGGTGTTCGGGCAATTGGGCGTTACGAAAGACTCGTCGAACCCTCGCGCGTTGGGACCGTCGATGAGCGGAGTACTCTTTTCGTAGTCGATCAGCAGCGAATTCTTAAAGCCTCCACCGAGACGTTTACCTTGCTTGTCAAACCAGCTGAGCCCAACGTGCCACTTGCCGAACACGCCCGTGCGATATCCCTGGTCTTTCAGCATCTGAGCAATGGTGAGTGTCCCTGGCTTGAGATAACTCGGTCCACCTGGACCTTCGAATGCACCGCCGCCTCGCCCGGTAGAACGATAGATTTGCTGCCCCGAAAACAGACCGTATCGAGACGGAGAACAGACCGTCGACGGGCTATGGGCGTCGGTAAATCGAATGCCCTCGGCTGCCATTTGGTCAAGTCGCGGCGTCTTATAAGGAGCCTTGCTGTTGTAACAGGACAGATCGCCGAAGCCGAGGTCGTCGGCATAGATAATGATAATGTTTGGATGGTCTTCAGCTTGGCATGGGACGGTCATCGACAAAACCAAGACGATCCCGCACAGTCGCAGACCCGCCACTCGGTTGAGAACACTCATTTGAGCAACTCCAATATGTTCGTTGATAGTTTCAAGGGACGATGAAACAGCTTGCTACTTCGGTCCGCGTGGGAGATTCTCGATCAAGTATCGGAGAATCAACATTCGCACATGGACGACAGTGCCTTTTCCTTCACGAAGTCCGTGGTTGCGGTTGGGATAGACCATATAGTCGAACGGTTTCCCCAACTCTACCAAACGATCCACGAGCCCTTCGATGATTTGAATGTGCGTATTGGTTTCGCCAGAGCCGGTGACAATCAACAGCTTGCCCTTGAGTCCTTCAGCGAAGTTGATTGGTGCCGAACGCTCGTATCCTTCGGCGTTGACTTCGCGGGTTCGCATGTAGATTTCCTGAAACCAGGCGTTGTACAACCATGGCTGTGGCTTCGGCACGACCGCGATGCCGACGTGGTAGACATCCGGTTTGCGAAACATTGCGTTGAGAGTGTTGGAACCGCCTCCACTCCAACCCCAAATGCCGACTCGATCGAGGTCGATGTACGGTTTCATCTCAGCCAGCTTCTGAATACCGGCCGCTTGTTCTTCGGTCGACAGCGGACCAAGACTGCCGAAAATTGAACGTCGCCATGCTGCCCCTTTGGGAGCCGCCGTGCCGCGGTTGTCGATGGACACTGTGATATACCCAGCGTCTGCAACAACGCGAAGAAAGTCAACTTGAGCGGCGCCCCATTTGTCCAAAACTGTCTGCAAGTATGGTTCACCATAGACATAGACAAACAGCGGATACTTCTTTGACTCATCGAAATCACGCGGCTTCGTGAGGGATGCGTCCATCACCACACCATTGCCGATGTCAATCTGAACAAACTCTGTTGGTCGAGGAGCGAGCTGTTCAAATCTCTTTCGCAGTTCAGCGTGTTCTTCCACAACGCGAACAATCAGGTGGTTAGGCAATTCAATAAGATCCACAACCGGCGGTTTATTCAATGTTGAATAGGTATGAATTGCCCATTTTGCATCCGGCGAGATTTCGTAATCGTGTGTACCCTGCTGTAACTTAGGCGTGATACGCTCTAATGTTCCCGTACCATCAAGTGGGACTCGGTAGAGATATTTTTGCGTCGCGTTGTCAGGTGACGCATAGAAATAGTACCAACCGCCAGCTTCATCGACATGGGCACGATCAATCAAATCGAATTCACCGGACGTGAGTTTCGTTTCAGTCTTGCCGTCACGCGATAGCAAGTAGGCATGTCGCCATCCATCTTTTTCGCTGATGAAGATGAAGGCTTCGCCATTGCGAATCCATTTCGCTCCAGAGTTAATTCCGTGGCTGCCGACTGCCCAGGCATCATTGACTTCGCTGTAGATGCGATTCATTTTTCCGTCGGTCGACGTGATCCAGAATTCGCGTTTGTCACGGAAGCGACTCATGGTTTCAATCAGTAAGTCGTCTGAATTGGGGATCCAGTCGACCTGTCCCAGATAAAATCCTTCGTCAGGAACTTCGATTGGCAACCAACGGACGTCTCCGCTCTCTACATTCGCCACGCCGACTCGCAGTGATGCCAGTCTGCCTCCCACTCTTGCAAAGCGATGTTGCTCTACGCCGGGGTAAGACGGATCGCCCGGAACCAGAACTGATCGTTGTTTAACGTCAGTGCTGTCAGCTTCCACAAACAAAACGTACTTGCTGCTCGGACTCCATCGCAGGTCGCGATACGAGATATCTCGTTCGCCGACGTCTTCTGTTAATTGTGTCCGCTCTTTGCCATCGACGTTACGTACAAAGACCATTCGATTACGTGCTTCTGCGATCCGCTTGCCGTCCGGTGACAGATTTCTCTTGGTTTCTGAATTCTCAACAACGCTGCGTACTCCCGAATTGACATTGTAGAGAGCGACAACGGGTTTGTTAGTTTTAGAATCTCTCTCGTGCAACTTGTATCCGGAGCTATCAGGGAGCCATTCAAGCTCAACGTCCGAAGCGCGAAATTCGTTGCGATCATAAATAGCGCGAAGCCTCTCAACCGCTTCGTCCTGCCATGGCTGGTCTTGGGCTTGAATTTCGACGGTCCCGATGAAGTTAAGCATAGATACAGAGAGGAGAATTGTGTGTCTGAAAAGCGTTCTCATTTTGATACTTATTTTAGATCTTTTAAACTATTTGTAGAATTCTGGTTTCCGTGGCGTCACACCTAGTTTTTCGTAGTTGAATCCGGCTTGAAGTGGCTTGTACTCACCCACGATTTCGACCGATCGGCTCGCGTCGATATTTGCTTCCATGCCGGTACCCCAGTAGACCGCGTTGATGGTCAATCTTCTGACACCTTCATTCTCAAAGTCTTCAGCCGAGCCCATTGTGAAGTGAAATATCTTTGAGTCGAGATTTTGATTGCCTCGCCAAGTTTTTGTCCAGGCAATCGGCAGTGGTTCCTTCTTCGTGTTGGGCGGGGCATTCGGCTTGAGGTTGATCAGCGGCTGTCCAAGAACCAGAGCGGTGCAGTCGGCAGGTAAAGGTTGACCTTCCGAGTGGCAGCGGTAAACGTCTGAGGTTCCCCAAATTCCATCGACCCCCGTCAATATTGGGTGTGCCTTCTGAGCGTCAACAAGGATGCCTTGAGTTGATTCGCGATGCCAACCGCCGTGATGTCCGGAAAACGCACCTCCGAGAAATTCCCGCAGAGTCACAGGACGCTGATTAACGACATACTGCTTTCCGCGCTGGAAGCCATGATTGGCAGTTCGAAGAGCGATGATCGGTTTTCCGGAATTAAAGTAATCATGAAAGTGTTGCATTTGCTCGTCGGGCAAATGCATGAATCGCGACATCCAAATCAAACAGTCGGCGTCGGCAAGTTTTTCGAGTCCCGGGATATTGTGGCGTTTGTCCTTGTCTTTGAACGGCGCTGGAAGCGTCGGATCGACCTTTCCGTTTTCATCCACTGAAAACAGAACCGTACAGTCGAATCCATGATGCTCTGCAAGCACCTTTGCCAGCATCGGCATTGATTGTTCGCTGCGATATTCCTGTTCGGCAGCGATCAGCACCACATGTTTTCCCTTGCCTGGACCATCGCCACCCTTGAAATGCAATGACAGCTTCGATTCGGTTGAAGGTTCTGCCTGTTGTGAGTCATCGGTTTCGGGGATTTCGTTAAGCGTGTAGTAAGCGTTCGCATGCAGGAGTTTGTCCTGATCGCTGGATCGCATGTCGGGCAAAAAGAAGTCATGAACATGCCCCTGAACCAAACCTTCCACATCGATGATGACGCTCATCGCATCGTCCGCGACACGAACCTCAGAAACCGTAGGCTCCGTCTGATCGACTTCCGGGCTGCCATAAGCCTGACGATACATGTGGGTGAAGGTTTTTAGTTGATAGGTTTTTGGTCTTGAAGCGACGCTGAAATCGACCGGTTTGGTGAATGCGATCTGGAATCCTTGAGGCTTCGCTTTAATTTCTTTGATCTCGAACGGCGTGATACCTGTCCAATCCAGTCGCTGAATTGCATACGCTTTGGGGCCACGAACTGGCCAGCCACGATTGGTTCCACCGGCGATCAGGTTTCCATCAGGAGTAAACTGGACGGCAAGTAGACCAGTGGCGAAACCTTCTCGAAAGGGATAGCACGCGCCCTGCCAGACGCCGTTGACTTTCTCCGTGGTCGCCCGCATGACAACTCCTAGACTAAAGTCGCCGATGAAAATCTGGTTCTCAAACGGTCCGAACTTTCCGCCGGTTCGATCAACCTGGAACCCTGAAATAGACCGCCCCATCCTGATGTACGGGAAGACGACGGCGTACGGCACAAGCTGTTTGACTCGCTTTCGTTCAATTTCCAGTCGAGAAGGAGTGTTTGGCTCCACTGGGACCGGACCCATTTCAGGCGCCAGTTCGTACCAGTTGTAGCTGATCGGATGGCCCATGAATCCTCCCGGTTCCAGCACCTTCAAACTGCACGAACCGTTCCACGGTCCCTGGCTTTCGGCATAGAACATCACGCCGTGTTCGTTGGGACCGATACCACATGGGCTGCGAATGCCGCTGCAGATTGGAATCGTTTTGCCTTCGGGAGTGATCTTCAGGCACCATCCGCGGAACGGTTCTTCAGAGTGATAAGACTTCGTCAGGCAGAGCGCCACCCAGACATTGCCGTCGGCATCCGGCTTGGAACCGAAGGCATACTCATGGTAATTCCCGAACCCCCAGGCGTCGCTGATCGTGTCGAACCGGTCGGCTCGACCATCACCGTTGATATCTGTGATGCGAGTCACTTCGGCCTGCTGAGTCACGATGAACGAACCATCGCGATAGGACAATCCGAAGATTTCATCGAGTCCTTCAGCGAACTTGTGAAATTTCGGTTCCGGGTGTTCGTCGAACACACCATCAGCGACGAAAATGTCTCCACGGCGGGTTGCGAGCGCGAGTGACTTGTTGTCGGGAAGAACTTCAAAACTGCCCGCTTCAATCGCCAGTTCTTTCGGGAGTGGAACGTCAACCAGCTTGTAGTAGACCGACTCTTCTTCGCCTGTGCCCCAATACTCGCCCAACGTTTCGACCGGCGGAGCAAACGCAACGGTGATCACGGCAATCGTTTCAATCAGGGTGGTGAGCATGTTTGTCTTTTGTGTTGAGTAATCGAACTTGGAACGGATCCATCTACTCGTTGGTCGTTAAGGAAATTCGGAGTCACTCCCAAAGGTATTCAATTACGATTTCTTGCGTCTGCTGGGCATCAAATTTCAGCGGAACGAACAGCAAGCCTCCTTCGATGAATTCCGCTTTCTGCCCTGATGCGACTCGGATCGTCAGATTATTGCCAATACGATAACCACCATTGGAATCGGCTTTGAGTTTGTCATTGCTGGCCAGTCGAAATCGCAGCGGTTCGCTTTCTTCGGTCGAAGTGAATGTTACGCGGCGGCGAAGTTGAATCTGCCCCGTTGTTTGGTCTTTGTATTCGTGAAAATAGTCTTCTACAGCAATCACCCCGAACTCGTAACGCATTGTTGGTCGTCGATGTTCATCCAGAGAATAGCCTTTGAACTGATGTGTCGTGGGTCGTCTGTTATCGGTGATTGCTGGCTGCGTTCCCGAATATAGTTCGGGGCCTCTGGGCAGTTGAATGGCTGCGCCCAGCGGGCGAGCATTGCCACTGCCTTGACCGTACCACGCAGCTGCCGGGTCGACAAATTTGCCTTTCCAAATCGTTGCCAGCCGCATTTGCTGCGAGTCATAGGCAAGGTTGACTCCTCCGGGATAACCGATTCCGATGCCACGTTTTCCAATTTCTGCGAATTGACGCCGCAACATTCGGGCTTCATTGGTTACGACGATTTCTAG
>JABJMI010000695.1 GCA_018659505.1 Planctomicrobium sp. | reverse complement strand
TCTTTGTTATATCTTTTATGCCCCACGAGCATGATCTTGAATGCTTCGTGGGGCAACTTTTTTAGACCTTCAATTGTCTTAAAGCGACAACTGTGAACGATACCCACCCAAACCCAGAATCTATTCCTGTTCCATCGATTCGCTCAGCGACTGCGCAAGATCTAAAGAAAATCGACCTGTTTCTGGCGGACTTCGTCGCAGCTGGACGTGTCTTGCCGAGAACGATTGATGAACTCGAACTGTTGATCCCGACTGGCTTCATTGCGGAACTCAACGGGCAGATCGTGGGCTTTGTCACGCTTGAAATTTACTCGAAAAAACTTGCCGAGATCCGATCATTGTGCGTTCGCCCGATCATGCAAGGACAAGGGATCGGGAAAAACTTAATCAATGCCTGTATCGAACTGGCAACTTCACGCAACGTCTTCGAAGTGATGGCAATCACCTCGACAGAAGATTTCTTCCGAAATTGCGGATTCGATTTTACCCTCCCCGGAGAGAAGAAAGCGCTCTTCCTGCAAACCCGAGATACTCCGTGATCGTCATCATTGCAGCTTCCGGATATCAGGAAGCTGCAACTGTTCGAGTGTAAAAGATCAACACGGAGGCACAGAGAACACACCTTTTCCTTTTCTCCGTGGTGATTTTCCTTATTTCGCTCACCGTATTATTCACACTGCTGTTGTGATTCGCAGAACTCATTTATTCGCTGAGCATTTGAGTCTGAGAACTTAACCAGAATGAGATTGAGGTGACGTCTCACAATAGATATGATTGATGAGTAAGATTTCTCAATAGGATCAACTCATGAATTCGCCACCGATATCCAGACGAACTCTACTGCAATGTTTAGGTGCATCGCTGGCGTTACCGTCTCTTGATGCCATGCTGCCACGTTCAGCGTGGGCTGCTGGGGCAACTCCTGATGTGCCATCTCGAATGTTAGTCGCGCACTTTGGGACGGGTATGAACATTCGCCGCTTCTTTCCGACATCAACCGGAGGGACTTGTGAGCTTCCACAAATTGTGAAACCGTTGGAAGCATACCGTAAGAGGATGACTATTCTCTCTGGGCTACAATTGGAGCATGGCGGGGGACATACCGGGGACTACAGCTTCCTCACCGGCACCGAAGGTTGGACCTCATCGGGGATTAAAGGCGGGATCTCCGCTGATCAAGTTGTCGCGAAGCAGATTGGATCGCAGACTCGATTTCCATCCTTGCAGCTTTCAATTGCTCGCGGCACGAATTATGGGAACCAGGGATTAGCAACTCTCTCTTGGAGCGAGAACGGAGTTCCCCTCGCGGCTGAGAATGATCCGTATGTGCTTTTCAATCGCCTCTTTCAAGTTGAAGATTCTCGTAAAGCGAAACAACGTGACGCAGCCTTCCGTCGGAGAGGATCGATTCTTGATCTAGTCCAGGATCAAGCGAAACAAATTGAATCTAAAGTCGGTAAGAACGATCAACGGAAACTGGACGAATACTTCTCAGCAGTTCGCGAGGTCGAAAGTCAATTGCAGCGAGATATCGACTGGTCGACCAAACCAAAACCGAAACCGGAATTGGTCAACATCGGTGATTACTCTCGCACACTCACTCCAGAGTCGCGTGAATTTGATTATGTTGAGTATCAGAAGTTGATGTACGATTTAATCGCGCTCGCTTACAAAACCGATTCGACTCGTGTGATCACTTACAACGTCCGCCAAGAATTATCTGGCGGGACCTTTGACGCTCATGGAGTTTCGAAAGGTTTCCACGCACTCACCCACCATAATAATGACCCTAAGAATCTCGATGAACTTGCAAAGGTTGACGAAGTCAACATGGGGTATTGGAGCCAATTCTTGACGAGACTCGATTCGATCAAAGAAGCCGATGGTCGAAGTTTGCTGGACCATACAGTTCTCACATTCAGTAGTAGTGCTGGGATGGATCACTCGCGGGATAAACTTCCAACCATCATGTTCGGTGGGGAAGCATTAGGTATGAAGCACAAGACTCATCTACAACTGCCTGAAAAAACTCCGCTTGCATCTGTTTGGCAAATGATGGTTGAACGCATGGGATTACAGGTTGATCAATTACAAGACAGCTCTGGCGTTATTGAAGAATTGGTTTAAGCGGTATGATGAATAAACTCTTCATGAACCACTTCGTGCTGCTTAGTCTTCTTTTGCCTCAAACAACTGCACTCGCTGAAAATCTCCCCGAGCAATTCAATGATTCGCCGAAGCATTCTTTCCGATTAATCCTACCGAATCATTTTGAAATGGGCTCGAATGGCTGGGCTGATTTCCGTAAGGACCACGTAAATCGACCCGTTGAAGACAATCAACCAGTCCACGCGGTGATTCTCACTCGCCCTTACTATGTCGCGACTTCAGAAGTCACCGTCGGTCAATTTCGCAAGTTCGTTGAAGTGACCGGATACAAACCAACGAGTCAACAAGGAGTCGTCGGCTGGGATCCGAAATCGAATGATCGCGAACAGCCGACAACATCTTTTCGAACTTCGTCTGAATTTTCATGGGACAAACCAGGATTCAACCAAACGGACGAACACCCTGTTGTGGGTGTTAGCTATCAAGATGCAAAAGCGTATTGCGACTGGATGAGCCGCGTCGAAGGAATTCGATATCGCTTACCAACTGAAGCAGAATGGGAATGTGCCTGCCGGGCGGGAACTGTTACGCACTTCTCATTCGGGGATCAATACAAACAAACATTCCAGTCTTATGCGAATTTTGCAGACCCGGATTTCGAGAAAGCTGCACCTAGTCGTGGATTGATGCAATGGTTAATCGACCTTGAAACTGAACCGGGAGATGGTCACGCATTCACTGCCCCGGTGGCGAGTTATCAACCCAATTCGTGGGGTTTACACGACATGCACGGCAATGTCTGGGAATGGTGTGCTGACCGGTATCTTGACACCCACTACGACAAATTTAAGCAGTCAGGGCACGGAATCATTCGACCGCGCGCGATTGATCCGGTGTGTGATGAGCGCTGGAATGAAAACGGTGAATGGCGCGTCATTCGCGGCGGTTCCTGGTTTCTCGCTCCGCTGCAATGTCGAAGTGCTTCACGGGGTGTTTTCCATGCACAAGACGCTGCCTGTTACCTCGGGTTTCGCGTCGTTCGAGAAGTCCCTGAAGAGTCTTCTCAACTGGCTGTCGCTGATCACAAAAGGTCTGAGATTGCATTATCGAAGTTGCAGGCTCTCGCCATCGAGACGAGAGAATACAACCACGAACGCTTTATCCGTTTCACATTCAATTGTGAAGCATTGAGTGAAGAGATCTTGGAATTACAGACCGACTTGAACTACGAAGTCGATGTCACGATACGTCCTCCTGGAGAGATTAACTCAGACATGATTTCACGTTTTGCACACATTGAAAAACTTGTTGGTTTCAATCTGGCAACACGCTGTAGCGATTTGAATGAATCGACATTCAGTCTCTTGGCGAAACATCCGCATCTTATGCGGCTGCAAATCACCGGGTCGGGTGATTTGGCTAATGAACATCTCTTCAAGCACCTCTCATCGGCTGAACAGTTAAGAGAAATCAGTTTGCAAGGGAAAGGGATCACGGATAATGGACTCACTCAATTGCCTGCTTTGAAGGAATTGAAAACACTCCACATCTCCAGCACCAGTGCAAAAGGAGAAACACTCGATCGATTCCAAAATTCTCCGTTGGAACAGATTTCGATTCGAGGTCTCACGGACAAGGGAGCAATCAAACTCGCAGGGTTTCCTACCCTGCGGCATCTCTCATGTGAGTCCAGCCCGTTGACGATTGAGGGGCTGTCTCAACTCGTTAAGCTAGATCACATTTACTACTTCAATCTGGTCGGTTGCGATCAACTCAGCGATCAAGACATCTCACAGATTTCACAGTTACCAATCTTACAACAATTGCATCTTCAGGACACCGCAGCTGGTGATGTCACTCTAGCAGCCTTAGCGGAGTCGCTCTCCTTGAAGAATCTGACCATTGGTGGGAAGAATTTGACGGACGTCGGGATGAAGGATCTCTGTCGCATTGTTTCGCTGCAAGAATTGAATTTGAGAGCCGAGCCAAACATTGTTACAGATGCGGGGATGGAGGACTTTTGGCGTCTCGTTAATTTACGTTCTTTACATATCTCTGCACCATCAGTCACCGGCTCAACTTTCTCTTCGCTGACAGAGTTGTCTGGGTTACAACAGGTTTCGCTAGAAACGGAAACACTCAGCCCAGACGCTATTCGACATTTATCCCGAGTGGAGTCCCTTTCGTCACTGACAATCGGGAATCGAGAAAATGGTGGACCTGACGGACTGACAGTCGAAATGCTTTTGGTTCTCAAAGAGTCTCCAGAACTGAAAAGACTCACTGTCGTACAGAAAGGAACAGCATTGGCTGAGGATGCTCAAGAAAGGCTTTCTAAAGCACTATCAGGAGTTGAGGTAAACATTCAATGATGAATTCCCGATGACGCATCAATTCATTGGTTGTCATTTTTAGTTGGCTCCTGTCCATTCAAACGGGAGTGCAAAGTTCTCTTACAGCAAATGACGCATTTGAAGATTCCATAAAACCTTTTTTGAAAACGTATTGCATTCAATGTCATGGCTCCGAGACTTCGGAAGGAGAATTGAGACTCGACACGATCTCTAACGACTTCGTAAATCGACCATTTGCTGGTCATTGGATTGAAGTTCTGGACCGCATCAATTTGGGAGAGATGCCGCCCGAAGATGAATTACAGCCCAGCGAAGCCGAACTTGCAAAAACCACGGAGTGGATTACTCAACAATTACAATTGGCTCAACATCAGCGTGAAAGCACCGGGGGTCAAGTTTTGCTCCGACGACTGACTCGGCATGAATATGCCAACACAGTTCGTGATTTACTGGGTGTCGAATTTGTAGCGGGTGAAGGTCCAATTGACTTGTTGCCACCTGATGGATCGATCAGGGGATTCCATCGAAATAGCAACGCATTGTTCGTTGATCCTTCTTTAATGAATGCCTATCTGGAAGTCGCTGCACTTATATCTGATCAGGCAATTCGCTTCCGTCCTCCGCTGGTTCCTCAACGGACGGTTCGCTTC
>JABJMI010000686.1 GCA_018659505.1 Planctomicrobium sp. | reverse complement strand
TTCGCGATCTCTATCTGTCAGCTTCAGGAACGCTGGAACCACGCATCGGAGGCCCAAGTGTCTTTCCTCCGTTACCTGCGAATGTCGCTTCTCTCAGCTATGCGAACAATTTCAAATGGGGGAACAGCGACTGGAACAGCCGTCCCGACCGACCACACGGCGTCGCTCCCAAGGACGATATTTATCGCCGTGGTATGTACACCTTCTTCAAAAGGACCGCTGCTCATCCGAATTTATTGACGTTTGATTGCCCCGACTCGAACACCACTTGCGTTGATCGCGGAACATCAAATACTCCGCTGCAAGCATTGCAAACTCTCAACAACAATGTCTTCGTTGATTCCTCCAGAGCCTTGGCGAATCGAATATTAAACGACAGTACCCTCACTAGTGATAAAGATCGAATCAATCATCTCTTCAGACTCTGCGTAGCACGTCCACCGTCAGCGGATGAAGTCCTCATCATGAACCAACTCCTCATAGATTCAACGGACTACTTCAAGACTCATCCCGAAGAATCCAAAGAACTCGCAAATGCCGAAGAGGAATCCTTGGCTCTCAAGTCTGCCCCATGGATCAACGTCGCTCGCACCGTCATGAACCTTGATGAATTTATGACACGGGAATGAAATCTGAACATTGTCCCCTCAGTAAATTCAACTCGCATAATACTCGTTCGCAGCACCGACACCTGCTCCGGGGGAGATTGAATGTCCGGCGGCGTGGAGGCAGTTTTCGAGGGCTGCCAGGAAGAGTAAGACATTACGTTGGGTACAGGCTTCACCCATGAGACCGATGCGCCAGGTTTTGCCTGCCATTGGTCCTAAGCCGCCGCCGATTTCGATTCCGAACTCGTTGAGTAATCGTGAGCGAACCGCTTTGTCATCGACTCCGTTGGGGATGAGGACAGCATTCAACATGGGCAGGCGATACTCTTCTGCGACTGCGTAATTCAATCCCATCGCTTCGAGTCCGGCTCTTAGTGCAAGATGATTACGTTGGTGACGTGTGAAGGCGTTTTCCAGTCCTTCATCGAGTACGTTTCGCAATGCTTGATGCAGTCCGTAGTTCATGTTGATCGGTGCGGTATGATGATAGGCACGTGATTGGTCGCTCCAGTAATTGCGGACCATCGACATGTCGAGATACCAGCTCGCAACTTTGCTGTCGCGAGTCTCCATAACTTCGACCGCTCGATCACTAAATGTCACTGGAGCCAAACCGGGCGGACAGCTCAGGCATTTTTGCGTTCCAGAATAGGCAGCGTCAATCTGCCAGTCGTCGATTTTGACAGGCAAACCTCCAAGCGATGTCACGCAGTCGAGAACGAGCAATGCTCCGGCAGCGTGGACCGCTTTCGAGATCGCTTCGATTGGTTGTAGTGCTCCGGTTGAGGTCTCGGCGTGAACGATTCCAACGAGCTTCGGTTGAAATTCTTTGACTGCCTGTTGCACTTCATCGGCGGTGAAGACTTCGCCGAACGGTCGCTCAATCGTCATGACTTCAGCGCCGTATCGAGTTGCCACGTCCGCCATTCTGCCACCGAAGACACCGTTGACGCAGATCAGCATTTTGTCGCCCGGTTCAACGAGATTGACAATACAGGCTTCCATTCCGGCACTACCTGTTCCGCTGACAGCGAGTGTTAGCTTGTTCTTCGTTTGAAACACTTCTCGCAGCATCTGTTGGACTTCATCCATCAACTTCAAGAAGTAAGGATCAAGATGCCCTACTGTCGGAGCCGCAAGTGCAGCCAAGACCTGGGGAGCGACATCACTTGGACCTGGTCCCATTAAAACACGGCGTGGCGGGTCGACAGGTTTTGGAAATTTATCAGACATTGATGATCCGTTCATGAATTAAAGTAGCTATTGCCAAACATTGAGACAGGCGGTTTTCTTGATCCACTTGATTCAATATTGTCTTATCGATTGATGTTTGAACCGGGAGTTTACAGCAATCCAGTAAGCATTTCACCTGCTGCGAAACGAGCTGACGGTGAAATGTTCAATCGATGAAGATTAAAAAGTGTGATCTGTTTCACTGTGCGATTGAGTGGGCACTCATTAACCTACCGTTTCAAACAATCACATCGCATCAGGAAATCAAAATATGAACGCAAAAGAGGCTCTTAAACTTTCCATCGATATGGGTGACTTTATCGCATCAGGTTATCTCGAAGATCTAACCGATGCCGAAATGATGCACCGTCCAACTGAGAAAGCGAATCACATTAAATGGCAACTGGGACATTTGATTACTGCCGAGAACGGCATGATCAATCAGATCTCAGATGGTCAAATGCCCGATCTTCCGGATGGGTTCGCTGAGAAATACACCAAAGAGACAGCTACCAACGATGACGAAGCTGCTTTCGATTCCAAAGAAGAATTGATGAAGCAATACCAAACTCAACGAGCCGGGACTCTCAAAGCACTGGAATCGATGAATGATGCCGACTTCGACAAGGAAACAGGCGTTGAATACGCCCCTACCGTTGCATCAATGTTTGCACTACAAGGCAGCCATTACCTCATGCACGCCGGTCAATGGGCAGTGATCCGCAGACAATTAGGTCGCGAACCGATTTTTTAAGCATGAACAAGCGAACCGATTTCACAATTCTCTCTTGATGGTACGACTCGTGCGAACTTTCATCTTGACGATGTCAATTTTTGTTTTATCCGTTCAGGGATTGGCAGCCGACAAGCCGGTTAAAGAGCTGATTCTTCCGGGAGAATCGTTCTTAGTCGCTGACAGACCCGCTTTCATTCTCTGGCCGGAAAAGGCAAAACGCCAGCAGCCTCAACCGTGGGTCTTATATGGTCCCACTTTACCGGGATTGCCTGATCAACATGAAAAGTGGATGCACGAGAAATTTCTGAAAGCAGGTGTTGCGGTCGCTGGGATCGACATCGGTGAAGCCTATGGAAGTCCCGCGGGACAAGCTCAATTCACCGCGTTGTATGAGGAGCTGACACAGAACCGCGGATTCGCAGCCAAGCCTTGTTTGCTTGGTCGCAGCCGCGGTGGTCTGCTCGTCGGCAGTTGGGCAATTTCAAACCCAGAGAAAGTCGCTGGACTAGCGGGCATTTATCCGGTGTTTGATCTCCGCTCGTATCCGGGAGTCAATCGTGCAGCTCCTGCATTTGGTCTCTCAGTTGAACAACTGACGAGTCAACTTCCTGAATTGAATCCAGTTTCTCGAATCAGCATTCTGACAGAAGCATCCATTCCCGTTTGTTTGATTCATGGTGATGTGGACAAGGTCGTTCCGCTAGAAGAAAACTCAATGGCTGTCGTCAATGAATACGAACGACTTGGTGCTAAGAACCTGACGACGCTCATCGTCCCCGATGGACAAGGCCACAACTTCTGGCAAGGGTTCTTCAGATGCGAGGAGTTAATTTCCTTCACGATTCGGACTGCAAAATCAGGCGCGAGTGACGATTCGACCAAGACGCCTGAGTAGAGAAGCACTCAAAGAAACATCATCCTGACATTGCTTTCTGTATCATGGAACGGCGTGCACGAGTAGTAAATTCTTACCGACGT
>JABJMI010000491.1 GCA_018659505.1 Planctomicrobium sp. | reverse complement strand
CGTTTGCAACGAGGAGGCCGTCATTCATTAAACTCAGCGGTTCTCAATTCAGTGTCGATACAAAATGCCCTTTCCCCACACCAATCTGGATTAAGATTTCGTCCTGCAGCATGCCCTGCCGAATGAGCCACTTTCCTTTCGCTTATCGATCTACCTGTCACACCAGACTCTTGTAGGATGACAAATTTCGCTGGCATACGAGTTGACGAATTCACTCGTTTTGTACTGCCACTTTTTTTGTCTTAATTCGGTTTGCCATCAGCGGAAAATCACTCAGTGTCGCGACGATGCAAATCGAGTCCCATCAAACGAACGTATGATGAGGCTCAGAACTTGCTTGTGTAACTGGCATTAATTCGCTGCAAACTTGCGTCTGCGTGTCCTGTATCCTGCCACTGCGGTGAGATTGTCAAGCGAACACAGTGTCGACGTCCGCCCTGGAAATCTACTTGTCGCGAATGAAATTCAACACGGCATTGCGGCACTGCACCGGCTGCTGTACCCATATGATATGCGTCGCTCCTACCAACACGATGCGTTTTCGCGAGTGTTCTGGAATTAATCGCTCAAGTTCAGAATCCGTATACTTTGCTACGGCTACGCTCTTGCTTCCGGACAGAATAAGTGTTGGCACGGCAAGACTGCGGACTTTTTTTCGGTCCACAAAAGGATATGGGGCATTGGAAGAGGCGATCGCCTTCAACTCAGTGACGTTACGTCGACACTTATCCTTGACGAACTCGGGGAGTCTTTCAAATGCACCGGCGCCGCCAATACAATCGAACATTGTTCGCATCGCAATCTCATCGCGACCCAACTCGAACGCTGCCTTTGTTGGATTGATTCCTTGCTCCATGAGCTTCTCTAAGTGCATCTTGCCAGCCTCCGATTTGTCACCAGGAAGGTCGGTTAGCCACGGAACAAGTGGTGGCTCGCCGAGAGTGAGCGTACGAACCAGTTCGGGATGTTCAAGAGCCAGAATAAGAGCTGTGTATGCGCCGTAGGAGTAACCCACGATATGAGCCTTTGGCAGCTTCAGGTTGCGAATGAACGCCGCAAGGTCATCAGCTTCGACGAGCGCGGAGTGATTCGCGCGGAGCCTATTCTTGTTCGGGTAGTTGTACCGCCGACTGTAGGCGATTGCTCGATAATCCTGCTTGGCAAAGCCTTCAAGCTGACGCAGCCACCCGGAATAGTCGTCCATCAGGCCATGCACGAAGATGATTGGATCACCCTCACCACGTTCGACGAAGTGCAGTGACACGCCATTGCCAATAGGCAACCTATCGGGCGCGTCTTGTTGACCGCTTGCAACGGAATACAATACGACGAAGAGCAGCAGAGGTAATACAGCAGAATGTTGTGCCTTCATCTGTCGGCTCCGATTATTTTTTAATGTAAAGGGGCAAGTTATACGTGGTAAGTGCATCCTTGACGCAAAATTGTCACTTGACCAATAGTCACGAGTGCGGATCTATCCGGGTGTCCGAGTGTTGTTCCGGCTCGATGGAAATGACCAGTTGTTCGTTCAACGAGATCTTAGTGGGTGTCCGGACATCGAAAGACAGTTCCACGATATTGATTGTCTCTTGGGATCTCCATTCAACACAGTACACATCTGCACCGCCTTCCCTTCGCTGGAAAGACCATCTGATGTCCAATCCGTTTCGACTGTGTCCGCATAGTCAAATCCGGTACGCATCTGACCCGTGAACGTGAGCTGGCTGCGTTATCCCGTGCCTGATCCTTAAGAGTCGACATGCGAGACGATCGTACCCGAATATATTGGTACTGGTATTTCGCTAGTGCACCCAGCGAAGCACACTACTAGGCAGTTGGCGAGAAGAATCGTTGGTCGCTGTTATTCAATCATATCGTCTTCACAAGTCATGTGCATATTTGTTAGCCAACACTACCACCAATACCTGCCGATCCCAAAAGGATCGGTGCGACGGTATGATGCCCTACATTTCCATCGCAGACAAATAGAGTTGCACGTTTGAAGCTGGCAATGATTCTGACCGCATCACGGTCCCACGCAGAACGACCATCCGGCCGGGGTCTATCGCTTCAACGTGTGTGTCTTGATTGAAATTTATTGGCATTGAACCTTGCTTACCATACGAATTATTAGATCACTTCCGGTCTTCACTTGATAAGAAACGCTTCGTCGTTCTCGCTTACTGTTTCGGAGTGGCCGAACGTGTGAAGTAACAAGTAAAAAAATCCTCCGATAATCGCCCCGACTCCGGCAGCAAGACTCCCAACCCTGCTAACAAACAGAAACACGATAACCCAAGGCGAAATAAAAAATACGAGACCAAGAACATACAATAGAATTCGCGGTCGAGTTTTCATGAGATGGTACTCCGATTCGACACTTTTGGGACCAATGAGGCATCCGCCAATTAGGCGCTGACGTCGTCTCTGCTAAATCGGTAACGTTACGAATCTATTGTCATGGGTGCAATAAAATGGACCTGATGACCTTCCTTCGATTGGTTCACCCAAAACGACATGTTGGAAAAACGATAGTTCTAATAGATTCAAATTGATATGAGAGACCGGGTCACGCACTGATGTATATATTCCTTTGCTGTCGCACCCAAATTAGTCCGACTAGCAACATCAGGCAGAGCAACAAATGTATTGCTGCGGGTTCGGGAACTGCCGCGGGAGCCGCAGCAGAAGAAAGAGTGAAGTGGTCGAAAGCAACTTCGTCCTGGCTGTCGTCTGCATGAACAGTGATGCGCAAATCAAGCAAGCTGCCACTACCGGCAAATATCGTCGACTGGAAAATCAACGCAGTACCAAGCAACGGCAAATCGCCAATACTGTCATTATTAGTATCGCGTGCCAGACTGAATGCATTCTCGT
>JABJMI010000696.1 GCA_018659505.1 Planctomicrobium sp. | reverse complement strand
TGGTGAGATGGCAAGCGGATCAATCGACGCCTGTGCTGATTGCCATAGTATGCACGCTTTGACAGTTGTTGATGAAGTGATCGTATTCGAAGCCGAACCACTCTCTGAAGATTTGCAGCCAGTATTAACCGGTTACGGCGGAACGGAATGGCTGAAGAACTTCATAGCCGATCCACAAACCCATTACGCCGGTGAGTATGGTAACAACGCGATGCCTGCGTTTAATACACAACTTTCAGAGCGCGATCTGGAAATGGTCTCGCGTTGGTTAGCTCGGGACTATTATGTTTCACCAACAGAATCGAAAGTTGAGAAGCATTAGTCGAGTGTTGATTCCGTCCCGTGGTTAATGATTGTTTAGCTGCACACTTAAAGTGTGCAACTAAACATTCACGCTTTAATATTTAATTCATATCTACGATTTTTCACTTAAAGAAAGTTTTACTGTGCCAAAGAGAAATCGAATTCTTCTTAGTATTCTGACGTTTATCTGTCTCAATGTGTCATTACTTGCAGCTGAGCGTCCTAACATCTTATTTATCTTCACCGACGATCACGCGCCCCATTCGATCGGTGCGTATGACGGTTGGTTGAAGGACGTCAATCCGACTCCGAACATCGACAAGCTCGCCTCTCAGGGAATGCTTTTCAAGAACAGTTTTTGTACAAATTCAATATGTGGTCCGAGTCGCGCGGTCATTCAGACTGGCAAGCACAGCCATATCAATGGCTTTATGACGAACGGAAACAAGTTCGATGGCGACCAGCAGACCTTTCCGAAGTTGCTTCAAAAAGCAGATTATCAAACTGCGATGATCGGCAAGTGGCACCTCGGCACAGATCCGCAGGGCTTCGATTTCTGGAAAGTTCTTCCCGGTCAAGGTGACTACTATAACCCTGCGTTTAAGTCCCCTAAGGGACGAGAAGTCATCGAAGGCTACTGCACCGATCTTGTCACAGGCATGGCTCTTGAATGGTTGGAGAACGGTCGAGATAAAGAGAAACCTTTCATGTTGATGTGTCAGCACAAAGCACCGCATCGAACTTGGATGCCACCTTTGAGATATCTCACCTTATACGATGACGTCAACATCCCCGAACCAGCCACACTCTTCGATAACTGGGAAGATAACGCCAGTCCGGCACGTCATCAGGAAATGGAAATCGATGGTCACCTGAATATCGTCTTCGATTGCTTTGGACCTCCATTACACGGATGGGATCCCGATTCAGGCAAATCAGTTGATCGTTCCGGCTTCCGCAATAAGCAAAAGATGACGCCTGAACAACTCAAAGCCTGGAACAAAGTCTTTGATGCCAAGAATAACGAACTTGTGAAGTTAAACCTCAAGGGCAAAGACCTGATACGTTGGAAATACCACCGTTACATTCGCAACTACCTGCGTTGCGTCAAAGGTGTTGATGATAGTGTCGGACAGTTGATGAATTACCTGGAAGAAAAAGGACTCGCCGAAAATACGATTGTGATTTATTCTTCCGATCAGGGATTCTATCTCGGTGACCACGGCTGGTACGACAAACGCTGGATGTATGAAGAGTCGTTGCAAATGCCATTCATCTGCAAATGGCCAAACGTCACGAAGCCCGGAAGCGTCAACGAAGAATTAATTCAGAACCTCGATTACGCTGAGACATTCCTGGACGTCGCAGGTGTTGAGATTCCAAGTGATATGCAAGGCAAATCACTTGTTCCACTCTTGAAAGGTGAAACGCCCGCTGATTGGCGAGACTCGATTTATTATCACTACCACGAATTCCCCAGCGTCCACATGGTTGCCAAGCACAACGGCGTACGAACCAAACGCTACAAGTTGATTCAGTTCTATCAGTTCGGTGAGTGGGAGTTCTACGACCTCGAAAAAGACCCCGATGAATTACAAAACGAGTACAACAATCCGCAGTACGCAAAAGAAGTTGCAAAGTTAAAGAAGCAGTTGATCGAACAAGAGACCTTGTACAAAGAGAATACTGATCGCAAAGAAATGCCCGCCGAATGGAAACAGAAATTCCGCGCCGGCGCCGCTGAAGAGTAGTTGCGTGACTCAATGAAAGAACACTCGTCGACAATTGATGCAGTCTTTGAAATTGACGGTCGTGGCTGCCTGATTATTCCTGGCATTCCGTACGGGATTGATTCGCGTGTTCAAATCGGCGATCACGTCTATATCCTCAACGGCGATGACTGCATCGATACTGTCGTTCGTGGGATCCAGATGATTCGCGCCCAACGCAAGATCGAAGGGTTACCGATTTTTCTTCCCAAAACAATCAATAAAAGCGACGTGACCGTTGGTTCGAAATTGTACATCGTTGAACAGTCACCTAAGGACGGTGTACAAAACAAATCACACTTTGAACTTAATGATCCCGTTCACGTCCGTATCAATGCTCGCAACCATACTGCACGGACTGGTACGATCGAACGTAAAGTTTGGCACCATAAATATCAAATCTGGTATTACTTTCTTCGTGAAATCAGAGGTCGATTGGTCTCTAAACGTTACACTGCTGCCGACTTGGTTGCCGAGACAAACGGCACATAATGATGTCACGCACCAGAGCCACTGCTTGGCGTTTTAAATAGACAATTATTCGTCTTAGTTCTGTGATTGGGGGTGTTGTTCTCAGTGAATGCAAATAAGAGTCCGCAATTTCGGGTTCTATTTCCCAGTCGACGAAAGCACTTAACGACTGATTTTCCCTTTTGCGTTTCCTTGCACAAATACATCAATTTCAGACCGACTTAGCAAGGCGAAATCACCGGAAATAGTATGCTTCAAGACCGCTGCGGCAGTTGCAAAGTCCACAGAATATTTATCAGGGCTCTTGTTTAACAAACAGTAAATCAACCCTGCAGCAAAGGCATCACCAGTACCGATGCGGTCGACGTTGAAGGTTTGCTGCTCATCGCTTTTGAAAATTGTCTCACCGTCGAAAAATTTCGCTGAGTAGAAGTTTCTTCCGAATTCATCGCTGCGCCGGTCCGTAAAGGCTGTCCATTTTAATCCCAACTTCTGATGGAGATCCTGTAGGGCTTGGTCACCCGTCTGAGTGACACCGAAAAACGTACTTGCGTCCAATTCGCTGCCGATCAGCAAGTCGGCATTACTAATGACTTCTTGGAAAGCCTTCGTTGCTTCAGCAACGCTCCATAATTTACTGCGATAGCTGACATCGAAGCTTGTGGGGATCTCTAGTTCTCTAGCAATTTTCAATCCTGCTATCAGTGTGTTTCGAGTAGAAGGGCTAACGAGCGCAGTGCCTGTAAAATGAAACCATGAGCAATTTACTAGCACTCGCTGCCAATCAATATCTTCTGGTTGAATCTTTCTGAAAGAGGTTGCTTCACGATCATAAGTGACGCGCGTCCCACGTTGACCGGCTCCCTTCTCGACATAGAGAGTGCCGAGTCGGTCACCAGTGCGAACAACAGAATCAGTGTTCACACCGTAGCGGCGAAAGTGGTTCAGGCATGCTTTTCCTAATGCGTTTTCAGGGACTGCCGAAACAATTGATGATTCAACTCCCCATTGGCTGAGGGCAACTGCGACATTCGCTTCACCTCCCGTATAAGAAACTTGCAGCGAGTCTGCTTGCTCAAGCCGTTGATGATCAGGAGTATCAAGACGGAGCAAGAGTTCTCCGAACAGGGTCACTGTGTTTTTTTGCATATCAATCTTCTATCAGCAATTCTCAACAGGCTATCAGGCATGTACATTATCTATTCAGGCTGACTATGCAAAGTTCCATTCTCTTCAAATATAAGATGGGTGCCGTGGAAAAAATTATTCGTTTATTTAGCTGTCTATTCGTATTGTTGATGGCTACCTCGAATTTCGCAGAAGAAGTGAGCAAGGAAAAAAGTCCTCCACAATCACTTTTGAAATTCGCAACTCCTCCGGCTAAGTATGCAAACGATTTTGGAGACTATCGCTCACCCTTACTCAAAGGAGATGGAACGAAAATTACCACAGCTGATGAATGGTCTCTCCGTCGAGAAGAAATCCTCGATCAGTGGCAACAACTACTCGGCGAATGGCCTCCTTTGATTGAAGACCCAGAAGTCAAGATTCTGGAGAGTAAATCTCGTGAGGACTTCCTGCAACACAAGATTCGATTTAAGTGGACACCGAACGAAGAAACGACTGGTTTCCTTTTAATCCCAAACGGAGAAGGTCCATTCCCAGGAGCCGTTTGCGTTTATTATGAACCTGAAACCGGGATCGGTCTCGGCAAAGAGCACCGTGATTTCGCATATCAACTCACGAAAAGAGGCTTTGCAACTCTCTCAATAGGGACGACTGATGCAACAGCAGCGAAAACTTATTCGCTGTATTATCCATCAATTGAGAATGCCGAAGTACAACCGCTTTCGATGCTTGGATACGCGGCAGCGAATGCGTATTACGTACTGGCAAGTCAACCTGAAGTTGACCCTGAAAGGATTGGTATCGTTGGACACTCCTTCGGCGGGAAATGGGCAATGTTCGCATCATGCCTGTTCGACAAGTTCGCCTGTGCTGCATGGTCCGACCCCGGAATTGTTTTTGATGATTCCAGATCAAGTATCAATTACTGGGAGCCATGGTATCTAGGTTACCACCCCAAGCCATGGAGAAAACGAGGGCTCACTACGAAAGAGAATCCTGCGATC
>JABJMI010000667.1 GCA_018659505.1 Planctomicrobium sp. | reverse complement strand
TGCTGGCAGGAATCCCGAAGAGAATGGACCACGCTGGTTGTACGGAAGACCTTTGGCATCAGGTAAGACGACAAAGGTTGGTAGGTTATCTGTGAGATTCCCCAGTGCGTAAGATGTCCATGCGCCGAGGCATGGGAATCCCGGCAGTAAAAAACCCGAATTCATCATGTATGTCCCCGGTCCATGGACATTTGTTTTTGATGTCATTGCCATCAAAAATGCCATCTCGTCGACCCACTTCGCTTGATGCGGGAAAACGCTGCTGACCCAGCGACCAGATTCGCCATACTGTTTGAATGTAAAAGGACTCTTCATCAATGCGCCTGGCATCGCAGTGAACCCTTCGGGTTTTTCCATTGGACCGAGTTTCTGTCCATGCAATTTTTCAAGTTCCGGTTTGTAGTCAAACGTATCCATGGGGCTTGCTCCGCCCGTCATGAAAAGTTGAATGACCCGTTTCACTTTTGCAGGGTGGTGCATTCCTCCGTTGAGCTCGGGACGCGAATCTCCATGAAGATCGCGCACTAGCATTTGTGTCGCAGCGAGAGCACCGAAACCATTACCAATCTGAGAAAGAAATGACCTGCGTTGCATAAATTCAATCCACAAATAGAAATTCGTTGCTGTTGATCAGTACACGACATAGTGCTGACAGACCGTGTGTTTTCGCATACAAGATTAAAGCTTGTTGCTCGTCGTTCTCGAGTCGTCGCAGCCACGCCAACTCAGCGGCTCGGGCGACCTGCTTGTCTAGCTCTTCGTGTTCACTTTGAAGTCGCTGCGCGAACCATTCGCTTCCCAGTAGAATGAAGTCGTTGTTGTACATTGCCAGCGACTGAAGCGACGAGATCGACTGCCCACGCTTTGGAGCAAGCAGTCCTAAGTCCGGAAAATCCATGACCTCCATAAACGGATCCGGAATCCCGCGCCAGACAACACGATAAATACTCCTGCGTGTTGCCCCAGGTGAATTCCAGTCATAGGTTTTGTAGTTCAATTCAGGAGTCGCTTGAGGGCCTTTATGTTTTGTAAATTGTTCCACTCCCGGTCCTCCCATCGTGAAGTCAAGTCGCCCTCCCAAGCTCAAAATTGAATCGCGAAACACTTCAGCGTCCATTCGTTGGCGATTCATTCGCCAGAGAAATCGATTGTCCTGGTCTTTCATATTCATAGCCACAAGGCTTGATTGCTGCCACGTTTCACTGGTCAAAATCAATCGGTGCAGTTCCTTCAGCGATCCTTTTGCTTCATCACGAAACCAGACTGCCAGCCAGTCGAGTAGCTCTGGATGAGTCGGCACTCCGCCCATTCTTCCGAAGTCGTTCGGTGTGTCACACAATCCCTGACCGAAGTGATAGTGCCATACTCGATTGACAATACTGCGCCACGTGAGCGGGTTATCAGGATGTGCCAGCCATTCCGCGAGTGCAACTCGACGCAAGGCTTCTTGGTTTGGGTCAGCGACGTCAAAGCGACTCTTTAAGTTTAGAATCGATTGGATGGCCCCTGGACTCACCTCGTGGACCGGTCGATCAAAGGCTCCTCGTCGCAGTAAATGCACGACTTTAGGTTTCTGCGGAGCAGCTAGTTTACTCGCATGTGACCAAGATGAAGAGGCCCCATAGACAACATCTTTCGCAGGCAACTTCGCGAGTTCACTTTTGGAAAATGGTTCGAGTGCCTCTGCTGCTATGGCAGCCGCTTCAGCGTCGGTACGTTGTTCTGCGGGTTTCAATAATGCTTGCCTCGCTTGACCTGAAAGTGGTCTAGCAAGATGACCATCGCTAGCAGTTACTGAAACTCTGAATCGTCCGATGATATGTTTCGGGGGATACGAATGTTTTAATGTGACAGCTAATCTACCTCCAGTGGCGAGTTCAATCGGTTGATCGAGTTCGAAGACGATATGATGTGACTCATTAACATTCGGGTAAATCGCCCATCCCGTTTTGTTGTCGCCATCGATTGCCTGGGAAGAGGTCCAACCTTCTTGATCGAAGTCTGCTGACGCAAGCGAGATCCTTGGAGTAACAGCGGTGTTCGATCCAGCAGCGAACCATTGAGCCTCGAATTCAGAGAGGTGAAGATTCCCGTTTGAAGCTCTGCCTGGTCCATTCTCAGGAAGACGGTCATCTTTGAGTGCTTCAATCCTAATCGCGGAGAGCCGAGAGATATCAACCACAGAGGTGACCGTGTAGCGTTCGTCGTCAGGCACAACTCCACTTGCAAAAACCGAGTTGTCAGGTTGAAGAGTTAAAGTTGCTCCCCCCGAGGACAGAAACACCTCTGGAGTGAGCACTGTCCACTCGACAGGTTTCGCTTGTCTATCAGCTTCCCACTTCTTTACAATTTCAGCGTACTTCGGTTGCAGTAGAATTTCCGCTGCGTTTGTTTCCGTTGCCGTCAAGAGTTCTTCAATTTCGCGCCTGTGATTCAACACCTCTGCTGAAGGTTCGAACTCGATATCGCCTTTGCCAACACCTGCAAAGACAGCCTGTAGTGAGTAGTAATCATCTTGGGTAATCGGATCGAATTTATGAGTATGGCAGCGGGCACAATTTGCCGTCGTACTGACAAACGCAGCCATTGTTTGAGTGACCATGTCGTCACGGTCGAGGTAATCAAAGGTAACAGGTGCAGTGCTGGCTCGACTCAGTTCAAGTGGACCAGCAGCAATGAACCCCAGCCCAGCCGTAAGTTGTGGCTCATTCGGATACAAAGCATCTGCGGCAAGTTGCTCGCGAATAAACCTGTCCCAAGGGACATCGGCATTGAGTCGCTGAATGACATAATCCCTGAATCGCCACGCATTCGGTCGTTTCACATCGTGCTCACAACCATGTGAATCAGCAAAATGAATGACATCAAGCCAATGACGCGCCCATCTTTCCCCGTAGCGAGGAGAATCTAAGAGTTGATTGATCAGCTTGACGTCAGCATCGGAAGCTTGATCCTCTGCAAATGCTTTGGCTTCTTCTGGAGTCGGTAAGAGACCATGCAGATCCACATGCAAACGTCTAGCCAATGACGAACGATCTGTCTGAGGAGCGTACTCGATTCCTTCTTTCGACAATCGATCTCGAATAAACGCATCAATAGGATGTCCATCACCGGGGACATCAGGGGCAACGAGTGGCTTCAGCGACCACCAGTCGGTATCAGAAACATCAGAAGCGATCACCTTACGCGGATCAATTGCACCACTATTGACCCACTCTCTGAAAATGGCAATCTCAGCCTCGGAGAGTTTTTCATCGGGTGGCATTTGTAGGTCGGGGTTTTCGTAAAGAATGGCTGAGATCAAAAGACTCCCCGCAGAATTCCCTGGAGTGATGGCTGTCCCGCGATCTCCCCCAATGCTCCAGCCTGCTTTAGAGTCGAGAGCGAGACCACCCTCCATCGTACGTGCATCGTGCGAATGACAACCGAGGCACTTCTCGCTGAGCAATGGCGCGACCTTGGTCTCGAAAAAATTCGCAGTTGACACTTCGTCAGCCGCGCAAGAGATAGTACTCGCGCAGATGAGCACACCAATACTCAATAGTCCGTACAGGTCAGACATTGGGATCCAAAGTAATGTGTGAATTCATAGTATCTCAACTCCTTCATTGAGTATAGAAACTCCATTGTCGTAACTCCAATACCAGTACATTATGACCAGTTTTAATCAAATAGTAGGCTCATATACTGATGCTTGATCATGAACGAATAGCCGTTTCGTGAGATGGCCAAATATTTGTAAATAAGAGTTTTTCACAAAGAATCTGTCATTCTCAGTCAAAATATTGGCTGCGCTAAGTCATTCAACCGGTAGTTTTCGACGATTTAGCTCATGAATGAGAATCGTCACAGTCGATAGAACCAAGGATTTCTAGCACATCACTTACATAGGGGGGACGTGATGCGCATTTCCTTAATTGGATGGCGACGCAGTACTCTCAGTATTGTGACTGTGGTCGCTTGTGCGTCAGGATTGCAAATAACAGGTTGCGTGAGAAGCTCCTCGCGCGATACCGGTGCAGATTTATCGCGCCGGGCTGCAGATGCAGCCTTTAAAGCAGAACGTGACATTGCTAATCAAGCCTCACGGCAACCACTCTTTAGCCCTAAAGGTGTCGCTAAGACAAGTC
>JABJMI010000355.1 GCA_018659505.1 Planctomicrobium sp. | reverse complement strand
TGGCCATCTTTCGTCATTCCAAGGACAAGTATCTCTCCTACGTTCAGTTCGGCTGAGAATCGGTCTTCGAAAAGGGTGACAGATTGGCGACGGTCGCTGAGTGTCCAAGAAGAGTCTGTCGCTGTCGGCTTGAGCGAATTCTGGCCATGTTGAATCTCTGGGATCACCACCAGTTTCGCCCAGCCATCTTCAACACGGCTGACCTGAATCTTGAAGAGTGTGAATCCATCATTAACGACAAATGATTGTGATTCACCTTCCAATGGAATTCGTTGAACTTGAGTACCGCTTTCGATATCCCGGCAGGCAACAAGCGTTTGATGATCTGAAAAGACCATATATGATTTCACTTCAGCGCGACGAGTTGGATCGTTCTCGTCCGAAAGATTCATCAACGACTGCAAGGGTCGTGGTGGACGAGATGCACTCATCCCGATTCGAAATCCATCTGAATCGAGTCGGTTACGAGTCGTCACATCAATCGAACTGACTGAATGCAACGATTCCCAGAGCGAGTCACCGATTAAAAGATCACCGATCCTGCGATCGATAAAATAGACTTCCAGGGCAATCGCGTCGCGGGACGAAACAATCGGTTTTAGCGGGGACTGTACAGTTGTCTGCTGTTTTGCTTCTGGAAACAAGGCATTACAGCTGCATATTCCGCATGCAAAAATACATACGAATAAGAATAGACAGCGATTCCACATCCTTGTGGAGAAATCCATGAGTCGAATCAATAAAAGTAGTGATTGGTCCATATTAGTTGTAGAACATTTCCGGTTTTCGAGTCAATCGAGATATCGTAAGCAACTGCTGTAAATTTCCGAGGCGAACTCCATCTTGCCGAGCTGGGAAGTTTTCACGTATTCTTTGAAATCGCAACAATATTATTGTGAACATTTTTTTGACACTTCAGAATGGACGCTAAATTGTCATCATGATCCGCTCAATCCTGCGGACTCTCAGTCGTTTTTTGATGGCCATCGCGCTGTTTGCGCTCGTGTTATGCGCTGCAGAAGTTTATCTCCGATGGGAGAGAATCAAGCAGCAACCAACGACCATTTCAGATGCTGCATCAGTCGAGAAACTCGTTCTCCCCAGTTCAACGAGCTGGATCGAAGTTTCAGAGCTCGTCGATTTCGACATGCCTGTCAGTTTAAATGAAACAACTCGGTTAAGAACGACCGAATTTGGAACGCGGGGGAGCAGAATCTCTGTCCCGAAACCAGAGTCGACTTTCAGAGTTCTCTGCCTGGGCAGTTCAAGACTGTTTGGATTGGGGCAGAAAGAGGAAGAGACGATCACGACACAGCTTCAAAATCTTTTTCAAGAAGCTCAACTGATGCACGTTGAGTTTGTAAACGCAGGTTGCCCCGGGGCTGGACCGATGGCGAACTACCTCCGCTTAAGAACAAAGCTGATTTCGCTGCAACCAAACCTCATTCTCTACTGTGTCTCTATTGATGATCTCAATCATGATAGTGAAATCCGTGGCGGTTTATCGCTCGATCAACAGGGGATCCCGGCATACGCAACTCACCCAGCGAGTCGTGAACAGGCAAGCGACGAACTGAGTCGACTCTGTGAGGAATTTGCGGTCGCTGATTGGCTGACAGCACGCGTTGGTCCCATGATCGGGTTAAAGGAAAGCAACTCTCAATCCGGACAATCGACGACCGAACAACCAGGGAGCTTGAGCCCATTGCTTGATATGCAGAAATTTTGTGCAGCCAATCATTGTCAGTTCATGATCTCGATCATTCCAGATGCTTGGGAGCAGAAGCAAAAAACTGGCGTTGATCATTCTCGCAACCCTGTTGCCTTCGAAAGAGGACTGCATGAATTCTTTGCAGAACACAAGATTCAGTCGACTTCTCTCGTACATAATCCAAGTCTACTTTTTCAACAGAATGGACAAGAGCAGAGACTCTATGAGGAACGAACAGGAAATTTGAATTCAACCGGTAACGCCATGTATGCTCGCACGATTGCAAAATCGATGGTTGATTTCTTCCCTTCAATTTTACAAAGTCCTGTCGGACAACAACCACCGTTGCTCTCTCCTTCACCTGGAGAATCTTCCCGGAATGAGACGGTTCC
>JABJMI010000649.1 GCA_018659505.1 Planctomicrobium sp. | reverse complement strand
GAGAAATCCGTTTGTTGATTCGCAGAGTCTTGATTCGTGACAGCGGGGCGATTAGAAACAAGTTCTTCGAGTTCGCGTTCGCGTTGCCTGTGCCAAGCTTCTTTCTCTCGCTCAAAGCGATCAACCGCGACTTCCAGTTTTTGTAACTGCATCGACATATAACGTTCAAAGCGTTTCCCAAAGTGATCCAGGTTTCGCGCATTGTCGAGCAGCTCTTCTTGATACAGTTGGAGATCTTCCGCACCAATCATTTCTGTCGACGATTCTGAAAAGCGAGTATCCATAGAAAACAAGACCTGTTTAAACGCTAGTAACCTTACTGGCTATTAGTTCTTTTAATGTATCAGGGGAAATATATTGAAAGGTGCGATCACGAGCGTGCCGACCTTGGAGGCTGTCAGGGAATTCAATCCCGATTTAAAAAATCACCTAGTCTCATTTCTTATCTAGGGATTCGCGATATTTGTCACATCCGTCAATAACAGTCCAAGGAGATCACCAATATCACCTCGCAGTTGCGTGTAATTCACAATTATTAGTCAACTATATCTCACAAATCGAGCTCGTTCTGAGATTTATTAATTCAGACGCCCCCATAAAGAGAGAACCCTACTCGAAAGGCTGGCATTTGCTTTCGCATTTTTACTGGGCTCCCTCAATTGTTCGGTTAACGACTTCAGTTTTTGTTCGACAACTCCAAATTCTTCGTCATCTAATCCTTCATCAGTTTTATCTAATTTTTGTAATCGAACTTCGACATCATGTCGCATTCTTGCGATTTCAGCACGCTCTCTGGCGAGTCGAATTTCCTCCTCTTTGGGAGACGAAAGAGCTGTTACTTTCAGCTTCTCGTTTAACTCACGGATCGTTGATTTCAACTCATGAATTTCACTCTGTCTTGCAGAGAGATCTTCCCGAAGTGAATCGGTCATTCTTTTCAATGTTTCAGACTTCACTGAACTTGAATCGGTATTCAACGCCTCTACAGCTGCAAGTCGTTCTTGCTCTAACCCATCGATGTGGCTTTTGAGTTGTTCATTTTCACATTGCCACTCTTGAGAGAGCATTTCAAACCGTCCTTCGAATTCGCCCAGCCATTTCGCCAGTTGTTCTCTTTCTTCCTGTTCTGCATGGTTTGCGGAATCGCTGGCTAGAACGAGATCTTGCAAGACCTGAATCTGCTCATCCTTTTGTATCAACTCATCCAGCAGGTCTTCTAATCGGTCGACAAGCTTCTCAACTTCTTCTCTCTTAGGGAGTTGATCACTGGAAACGCTTTCGCAATTCAACTCGAATGAGAAATCCTGAGAGTTCCGTTTTTCTAACTCCTGTTGGAGCGCTTCGATCTCCTGTTTCATGAGGTCAAGCATCTCCGCCTGGAAGGGATCCCCACCAGACGAACTTGAAGACTGCTTCGGTAAATTCTCGAGTCGTTCACGCAACACTTCGTTCTCTGTTTTTGCCTGTTCTAACTCAAAGAGCAGCTGAGAGACTTCCTCCGTCGGGTCATTCGAGAAATCTGGAACAACTTCCTCGACGTTCTCGGTGAGCTGCTTAATAAGTTCCTGCGAATCAATTTGAAGCGGTTCAGGGTCAGCGCCAATTGCAACTGGTGTTGCAATTGGCGCTGTAAGTTGAGCTGGATCTTTCACAACAGTGATTTGAGGAGCATTCGGCTGGTTTTTGTTTTCAACCTTAATTTCAATCTCAGAAAGATTGATCGTGCAACCGCCAGAGACTTGGATATCCTGAATTCGCTGCCCGTTTACAAATGTTCCGGATGGAGAGTAGCAGTCTTTAACGCAAAGACCTCCCTCTTCGACCGTTAAGAGACAATGCATTCCAGCGATACCAGGGCTGTCGAGACGCAGGTCCGCTGTGTCATCCGAACCGACGGAAACTGTGTCTCCAACACTCAGCTTCCGCGTGATGTATGCTCCACCAGGAATTTGTACCGAATAGGTGAATTCCTGATTTTGATGTTCTGCGAGGGTGTTAATCATATCGAATTACTCCTGACCCGTTGTTTGAAGTTCAGGTGATACTGAATTTGTGCTTACGAATTCTTCAAAATGAATTTCAGCGGATTCTTTTAATGCTTCAAAGAACTCAATCACGTTTTGTTGATCATAGGGACGCCTTAGGATTGGAAGTAAAGCGAGTTCAGAAGAGAGTTCCTCTTCAGCAGATTGTTCGGGCAGAATGAGTCCAAGACATCCCTTTTCGATGAATGGTTCGAGCTTGGAATCTAATGCTTTTGGAAGCTTCAGTTCCTGACCAGTCAATTCGATTGCGAGCAAGTCGGTTGTATTGCGATTCAGCAACAGCTGCAAACCAAATTCATCTCTGACAACTTTGCCGTTCCAGTCATTTGAGCCAGCAGCGAACGTGTCATGAATCAGTTTAGAGCCGACAGGATCAGATTCTAAAGCAACGATGACGAGTCCCGATTCAATCTTTTTCTTAGTCACCCAATCAGCCAGAGCAAGACCTTCAAGCACTCGTTGAACTTCGTTTTCAGAGAGATCAATTTTATCTGCCAAGACCTGGGTTGAGATCGGTTCAGATCCGAGCACAGACAAAATCTGAAGATGCTTAGCCGATAGTCCGGAGCGATCAAGATTCTGCCCACGAAGTCCCTTCCGAATCCACCCTGAATGCTCTGATTGATGAATTTCTTCTGGTTGATATTGTTTGCTTAGAGCCGCTTCAATGAGCAAACCAGCTAGGCTGATCTGTAATGGGGTCCGTTTGAATAACGGTGGGAGATCGCGATCCGCATAAAAGTTAAACGACTTGACGGTTTCGTACATGCAGTTCATTGTCAGGAATGCCGCCTGGAAGCGCAACAATGTTCTCAACATGCGAGGGTCAAGAACCTTGCGGTCGAGCAACTCGACAAATCCATCGAGCTGAGATGTAAAGCCGCTGCTCATCGTGAATTTCAAAAGTGGAGCGAGAGGAACGAGCGAATCGGGTAAATGCTCAGCGACTTTATCCGGCGACATTGATGCAGAAACCACAGTCTGGATGCGTCCTTCATCGAGGAAAAACCAAACTCGGTCGTGATCTAACTCGACTTCAAGTAGCCCCTTCTTGTTTCCATTGTTGAGGAAATCGAGCAACTCTCTGAGAGAAACCCAACTGAAATCGCCAGACAGAGAGCAGTCTGCGACATCATCAACCACTTCAGGGACAGCCGTTCCATCTGTTTGCGAGGAAACAATCATCGCTCCGACTTCCAGAGCATTCGCGATGGTCGACTTTAATAACTCGGCTTTGAATGGCTTTGGTAACGAGTCCACAACATTGGGGACATCCATGTATTCAATGTACGCTTGCTTCCGTAAAGTTGAGGAAACAACAAACGGGAGATGAGCACATTTAGGATCAGAAATAATCTTTCGGCAGACTTCAATGCCTGTCGTGCCAGGAAGTTGATGGTCGAGGAGGATGAGATCAGGGAGAAGTTCTGGTGCAAGTTCAAGCCCTTTTTCAGCAGTTGGAGCGAGCACAACACGATAACCTTCCTGAGTGAGATGGCTATCAACCATCTTTCTTATCGTTGTACTATCATCGATAACTAAAATTGTTTGAGTTGACATATATTCTCTTCCGTAGACGAGTAATTACTGAGTTTAATACTGAGTGCGTTGTACGACTGACCGTCAATTCGTTGTCGGTTCAAGTGAATTCTGACGAAAACGAATCGAGTGGAGTAAGGATTTCACCATGTTGTCATTGATCGGTTTGGTAAAGACCTGACGCACGTCAAGGTCTCTCATCGCTTGGATCGTACCTTCGTCTCTACGACTTGTAACGACGACAACCGGAAGGGTTTGGTACTGTTCGCTGCGCCTGATTTCGGAGACAAAGTCAATGCCGTTCATCCGTGGCATGTCGACGTCTGTAATAACAGCGATCAACTGGCAACTGCGAACTTTTTCCAAGCCTTGAATTCCATCGGCGGCTTCGATGATTTCGAAACCATGTGTCTCGAGTTTTCTAATGATATTTTTACGCACACTGATTGAATCATCCACAACCAAAATCTTCTTGGATTGTAGATTTAAACCGCGCAGACTCTGTCTTGATTCGTTGCCAGTTCGTCCCGTCGAATTCGGCGGAAGAGGTACCAATGACCCACCATGCTCTGCCAGAAACTGAGTAGCAAACTCAGTCAGACGTGGCACATCTAAAACAAGAACTGTTTCCGCTTCGCCTGAAAGCGTGACTCCTGAAAAGCAGTGATGATTTTGTAGTAGACGGGGTAATGAGCGAACGACAACTTCCTCGACACCGACCACAGCGTCGACAACGATAGAAAGCTTCTCTTGTACTTTCTCACCAAGAGAAGAATGAGTTTCCTGCTGACGGAGTGTGATCACACGTTGAGTAGTACTATGTTCCGAAGGAATCTCCAACAGTTCGTGGAGCCCAATAATTTTTTGAGATTCAGAGATTTGCTCGTTCGTCTGTGTTCCAAAGATCGTGTGCATCGGCAGAGCAAACAACTGCTCACCG
>JABJMI010000692.1 GCA_018659505.1 Planctomicrobium sp. | reverse complement strand
TCGATAAATCCAAAACCTTTGTCAGTTAGTTTACGGATGCGACCAGTGGCCATTACAGTAGTCTCCAAAATAAAAAAAGTCGTGGCTCCACGAAAATCGGAGCCGGAAGTTGCACAAACGGGGCTGAAACTACTCAGCACCTTCATTTGTATCAGTTGATTCTAAATCTAATTGTCGTTTGTGTTCTGCGGCACATTTGGGGCAAACAGAGGCTTCGCGAACGATTTCCTGTCCTTCGCCACCTTTGTCATAGTCCTTCTTTGGGGAAGCTCCCCGGCTTGGTCCCCGTTTACGGAAACCACCGCGAGAAGCGAAGCCTCCGCCACCACGCTCATCATAAGTCTTGTCGCGGGTCACTAAAATGACTTTGCTAGAGCGAGTTCCAGCGGGGACGACTGATTGACACAGTTCACAACGAAACATTCTTTCTCCAATTGCGGCTGATTCGCCACAAGTAAATTGCCTCAAAGATTCGACAGACGCCGTTCGAATCTCTGTGGCGTTTTTATTAACTAGAAACTTCAATAACAGGAATGTGCATCCACCCCGGAGTCGAAGTTCGTTCAAGGTATTGAGGTGTGGAAGTTATAATATCATGGATTGCCCAGCAACACGGCGGATGCTGACCTTTAACTACAACAGGTTCCGAGGAGCATACACGATCTCCATGGTAAGAATCCAATGCGGAAGCAACACGACAGCCAAACGCTATGCAAGCTGACAGCAAAGAGCAAATCAAAGCAGACCTGAAAAGAAACGCAGCCATTACCAACTCATCACTTGAACAGATTGGAAAGACTGAAAGAACGGTTTCAAATCAAATTGAACACCAACAGGCAGAATACGAGAAGAATTCTCTTGCCAGAGCTTCGATAAATAGCAGAAAGTAGATGGCTTCTTAAAGAAAGAATGTTGGAGTCGATCAGACTCGCAACCGCTCAGAATGACACAAAGCAACGCAGAAATTCCCAAACTTTAGACACGGGTGCTTTGTTGTTGAGAACCTTTGCCACAAGAAATTCAGCATGTATTGAAACTAAACCAAATCTCAAGCTGTGGAGCCACTACAAAATCACGACCGAAATTAAACTTCCAAGATTAGATCAGATCATTCACAGTTTTGCAAATGCTTTTCTGGAAATCGCACGATCATCAACAAATCAACCGGCAAAGACTGCTCTTCAATTACGGTTCTTCGGTGAATTATGTGGCTAAATTCAACGATAAAATAAGACACCACGGAGCGGTTGTATTTTTCTCCTCCCTGCCTCCGTGTTGAATAGCTTGCTATTTCATTTCCGTCTGACAGTCCTTCAGGAGTCAATGCCTGGGACGGGGAACACTTTCGCGAACTCTGCTATTTCATTTCTCACGGCTTCTATGGTCGCATCATCGTCTGCGGAGTTGAGGACTTTTAGAATCCATTCTCCGACTTTCTTCATCTCGTCTTGTTTCATACCGCGAGTGGTTAACGCTGCGGTTCCGATGCGGATACCACTAGGGTCGAGTGGTTTGCGTTGATCGAATGGAATCATGTTTTTGTTGACAGTAATTCCGGCACGGTCGAGAGACTCTTCGCCGATTTTCCCTGTGAGACCGATGGCAGTCATATCGCAGAGCATGAGGTGATTATCGGTCCCGCCGCTTGCGAGTCGAATTCCGCCAGCCATTAAAGTCTCAGCCAGAGTTTTCGCATTCGCAACAATCTGCTGTGCGTACTCTTTGAATGATGGTTGCAATGCTTCACCGAAGCAGACAGCTTTGGCAGCGACAATGTGCATCAACGGACCACCCTGCAATCCGGGGAAGATGGTCTTGTCGATTGCTTTAGCGTGATCCTTTTTACAAACAATAAAGCCGGATCGGGGACCACGTAAGGTTTTGTGCGAAGTCGACGCGACGATGTCTGCGACTTCGACTGGGTTATTGTGAACACCACCAGCGACAAGACCTGCATAGTGTGCCATATCGACGAAGAGAATCGCTCCGTTTTCTCTGGCGATCTCTGCAAACTTCGGGTGATCAATTTCTCGTGGGTAAGCACTTGCTCCCGCGACGATCATCTTCGGCTTATGTTCTTTCGCAAGGGCAGCGACCTGATCAAAGTCGATGCGGTTGTCATCTTCGCGAACTCCGTAAGGGACCACATTGTATAACTGCCCTGAGAAGTTGAGGTGCATCCCATGAGTCAAGTGCCCGCCATGAGCGAGATTCATCGCGAGGATGGTATCTCCCGGTTTGAGTTGCGAGAAATAAACCGCCATGTTGGCTTGCGAGCCAGCATGTGGCTGCACATTGGCATGTTCCGCTCCGAAGAGTTCACAGGCACGGTCGCGGGCAAGTGTCTCGACATCGTCGACAAATTCGCAGCCGCCGTAATAACGTCGACCGGGATAACCTTCGGCATATTTGTTCGTCAATACTGTGCCAGCGACTTCCTGGATGGCTGCACTGGTGTAGTTCTCTGAAGCAATTAACTCCAAGCCTTCAACCTGACGTACTCGCTCTTGTTGTAACGCATTCCAAACTTGTGAATCAGCATTCTGCAAAGCAGACATAAACATCGCTCCAATTGTATTGGTCCGGCCAGCGAACCCTACTGCTCAATGGTTTCCACTCGAATTCAGACGGAGTTTAGTTCTCGTCAAGCGAGATGTCACCTCTATCGAATTGCTGAGACACTGCATCTCACAAATTAAGAAAACACCATTCGTCCACGATTGCAGGACTTAATTACTCTGTTGAGATATTGGACTGCTCGCATTTCCTGACGGGAACATCCTTTTATTCTCAGGCTCAAACTGTCATAACAATGGATTCTGATCTGTCTGGCGGTGAATCGAGGTGATGAGTATGAGACGTATGTATCTATTGTTTGCTGGCGTTGTTATTTGGTGTCTCAGCTCGATAGGAAGCGATGCCACAGCGCAAGATTCTTTGGTCGACGAAGCCAGAACTGCGATGAAACAGGCTGCCACGTATTATTACGAAACGGTCTCAACTCATGGTGGATATGTTTATCACTACTCCCCTGATCTTTCGCAGCGATGGGGAGAAGGAGTTGCCACCGCTGATCAGATTTGGGTGCAACCCCCCGGGACTCCGACAGTCGGTATGGCATACTTAGAAGCCTATGCAGCGACCGGTGATGAGTATTACCTGAAAGCTGCCCGTGCTGCCGCTCATGCGATTGCCTACGGGCAACTCAAGTCAGGCGGTTGGCAGAATTGCGTAGACTTTGATCCTCGGGGGGAGCGAGTCAATCTTTACCGTAATGGGAAAGGTCGAGGCAAAGATAATTCCTCCTTTGATGATGGTCAAACGCAGTCCGCCTTGCTCTTTATGATCAAAGCAGACAAAGCGACCAACTTTCAGGATGAGGTGATTCACAATTCCGCTCTCGTCGGGCTCGAGGCTGTTCTCAATGCTCAATTTCCGAACGGGGCGTTTCCTCAAGTCTTCACTGGTCCGGTTCAACCACATGCAGCGGCTAGCCCTAACTATCCTGATTACGACTGGAGAACAGAAGGTCGAATTAAAAACTACTGGGACATGTACACTCTAAACGACAATGTCTTGGGATATCTCACCACGACACTACTCGAAGCACATCGGGTTTATGAAGATGAAAAGTATCTCAACTCTGTCAAGAAAATCGGGAATTTCCTGATTCTTTCACAAATGCCTCAGCCGCAACCAGGTTGGGCTCAGCAATACAATTACAACCTGCAACCGATCTGGGCGCGCAAATTTGAGCCGCCTGGAATTTCTGGTGACGAGACACAAGAAGCGATTGAGACGCTGCTAGATATTGTCGAATACACAAAGGATTCGAAATACCTGAAGCCGATCCCATCTGCCATCGCCTGGTTGAAGGATTCACAACTTCCAAACGGTCAGTTAGCGCGTTACTACGAACTAAAAACAAATCGTCCGCTCTATATGCAACGCCAAGGTAAGGTCTATTCCTTAACATACGATGATTCCAATCTGCCTGCTCATTATGGTTGGAAGACAGATGCGCACATTAAAGAGCTAGAACAGCGAGTGAAGCTCGTCAAAGGTGGCAAGCAACTCGCACAATGGAGCGATGCAGACTTAGAAATGAGAGTTCAACGTATCCTTGCTCAACTAGACAGCAGCAAGCGATGGATGACAGTTTCCAAAGGTGAACGACTTGTCGGTCAACCAAAAATCCACGAAGGAATGAGCTACCTCAGCAGCGAAGTCTTCAGCAACAACCTCTCGCTACTGAGTCAATACATTGAGAATCATCGAGACTGATCAGAGAACAGTCAACTGATGTAGAATTTTAGTAACCGTTCACGGGGCAATTGTTTGTCGCGGAGCGACTATTTCCGATAGCCCTGCGTTTCAACGCAGGGTTGACTTGCCCCCACTCGTTCTGTCGCAGAGCGACAATCTGTGCTGATTGATGATGAGTATTGGCGACATGCTTTGTTCTCGCCAAACAACAAACCGTCACTCCGTGACGAACATCACGAAGAAGATGTGAAGGAAGTCCTCATTCAGAACGCGAGTCCGGAAAGGCAGCGATTGCTAAGGCGATCCACCCGATGATGAAGAGGACGCCTCCTAAAGGGGTGATCATGCCGAGTTTGGTTTGACCGGTTAATACCAGAGCATAGAGGCTGCCGGAGAAGAGGATGATACCCAGTAGAAAGGACCAGCCAGCGATGTCTCGACTACGGTTTGCCACTGGCAGCGGCACTAAGGCGACTATTAGAATCGCCAGCGAGTGGTACATTTGGTACTCAGCTGCTGTTTTGAAATCACCTAAGTATTTCTGAGCAGCGGGGACTTCGACACCCATGACTTC
>JABJMI010000718.1 GCA_018659505.1 Planctomicrobium sp. | reverse complement strand
GTTAACTCTCCCATATTCGCCATTAGATAGCGCAGCCCGAATGAGCTGTGCCAATAGCGCGCGTTCAATGTTGTAAGGACGATTTCTGACATCAAGATATATGTTTAGTTCTTTGGGGATTTTGAGGCTGAAATCAATAACGTAAAATTCACCGCGGAGACACGGAAGCACGGAGAAATGAAATTAGTGTTATTCGAGTTACTATCTAAAACAGACTATCGATCATGCTGAATTCATTTCTATAAATACAGGTGCTGCTAAAAAGCTGGTAGTCTCAATAGCGAGGGGCTTGAAATTCACACCTCTGCGGTGCATTGTACGTCCGGAAGCCTTCTATTGCACTCATGCTGTTTGAAGTTCTCCATGGATAGTGGGCGCGGGACGTCAGTCCCCTTTTTCAAGAAACGTCCGCTAATTCAATTCTTTATCCAGAGGACGTGTATTTAGTATCTCTTCGAAAGCATTTCTTGTAAGAGAATTGTCAAACTCCGATTACTGGGGTTGTTGAGAATGTTTTTCTCGCTGAAACTGTACTGAGAAGCTCGATATGAGAGGAATCGGATTTGAATTCATTCCCTCTCTTTCAACTCTCAGATTGAATGATTGTTTCAACAAGGAGATTTTCATGAGTCGTACGGCTTGCCCAATTCTCTGTCTCTCTATTTCACTGATTCTCTGCCAGAACGTCTACCCGGAATCTACGTTCACAAATGGTCCTCTCCATGCAGAAGTTGAACTGAAGGTGAATGAGCAGGGTCCAAAAACGGTCCCGCAACGTGGAACCGACTTGGAAATTGCAGATAACCAGAGCCGCGTAATTCAAAAAGGCAAAGGGAAAACAAAGGAGTTCTCGTATCTCAATTTCAATTTTGCACATCAACCCAAAGCAAAAAAAATTAAGGGAGTCATTGGAGAGAAATCTGATCACTGGAACTTCATAGATTATGGGCAGACTTCCATAGGCAAAGTGCTGCTCGCAGATGGGACCGCAACAGACATTGTAGTTAAGGTTTCTGAAAATGATGGAGAATGGGGAATCGCTGAGCAATCAGGAATTTTTCATGGCTACATTTACCACAATTGTCAGTGTGTCGACCTCTCATTAATTTTAGATTATCTCCCGGCAGGAATTTATGAGATCTACGTCTTTGCTCATGGAGATGCGCCAGATCAAAACGCCGCCATAGAGATCGAATCTGATGGGGTCACTCTTTTTGGTAAGAGAACCCTTAATGATGGGACTTGGAAATTTCGCAGCGAGAATTTCGAAGAAGGAAACCAGTATGTGCGATATGTTGTAGACGTCGCAGAGGGATCGCCCGTCAAAATCACAAGTAAACGAGACGGAAGCAATTATTCGATGTTCAATGCGATCCAAATGAAGCGTATCGACACAGAAAAGCACGGTCGGTAATCACCTGACCGTGCTTTTGAACTCGATAGAATTAGAAATTGTTTGTCCGACTAAACAGAGAAACTACTTCCGCAACCACATGATTTGCTGACGTTTGGATTCTCGAATGTGAAGCCACGTTTTTCGAGTCCTTCGTAGAAATCGATCACAGTCCCATCGAGGTGTAGATCGTGGTTCTTTTGGACTGCGACTTGCAGACCGTGTTGTTCTACAACGTGATCAGCTTCTGGGTTCGCTGTCTCGTCAAATCCAAATTTGTATTGGAAACCAGAGCAGCCTCCGCCAGCGACACCAACTCGAACGACTGTCGCTTCTGGCATGTTTTGCTCAGAAATCACTCGTCTGATTTCTCCCGCCGCTTTTTCGGTGATTGTCACCATTGTAAACTCTCCTACGCCTTTAAAGGACGAACAGCATGGGTAAAATGTTTTCTGTTTGCATTATAGACAGCTTATCAACAGTGTGAAAGAGTTGATTCTGCTGTTTTTCATTCAATCTTCACTCGATCCCAAATAAGATCGGTCAATTCCTAGCAAGACTTTGAGACTTGTTGAGGCAATCCCTAGCGCGATGCCGATCATGATCGCCCGATTCCCGGCTGTGTTAAAGATCTTCATGATGTAGACAATCATCTGGTCAATCTTAAATGCAGAGAGTGCATCAGGAACCCACGCGGTCAACTGCACACCTAAATAAGTTCTGCCAAGTAGCACAATAAAAGCAGTTCCCAAGAGGAGCGTTGCTTCCAGATTTTTAGCCCGAAAGGCACGAAACGCTGCCGATGCGACGTAAAACGCTAACACCGCAAATGTCGTTGTCATAAGAGGTTGCAGCACATACTCATACACCCACCAGAACGGATTGCCCTGAGCACTGTAGTCTCCCGACCACGCGTATTTCACCTGATGCGATGCGTAGAAGAGTTTGTCGACCTCGGTTTCCCAGGCATATAGGTCAGCAGCCGGTTTGAATAAGAATTCGCGCTGTTCTTCGGTTAGTGGACCAACAGCGATTAGCTTGAGACCTAAGGATTTCAGTTCTTCTGCTTGCTTTGGCAGTTTTTCAATAAACTTGTCAATCGCGGTTTCCTGAGACTCAGTCAATACTCCTGTCACAGAGAGATGAGCCTTGAATTCTTCCTGAGATCGATCCGGCTGAGCGACGAATTCATTGACCGCTGCTTCTTGTTCAGGAGTCAAGAAGACAGGCTCAGCGGTCGGCTTCTCCAATTCAAGGTTTTTTACTCCAGTGGTCTGTTCGTCAAGGAGTTCGCATGCCGACTTCTCTTCGGCTTCCGGGATGGCAGCACTGTTAATAGCAGCGATCAATAAATTCGCATTCCATTCTGCAGCGAAATACATTTTGAGAACGAGTTTCTGCTCTGCATTCAGTGGCTGACCATGGCTTTCGATTTGACTGACGAGGTCAGCTTCTTCAGCTGATGTGAAAGGAAACGCAGGAGGGAAACCGCCCCATTCTCGAACCATTTTGTCTCGGATTTTCTTGGTCAGCGGACCAGTTGCCGTCAGGTTTTCATTGTTTCGAGAGACTTGATCGAATGCCTTTTCCGGGACTGCGAACCCTTCTGGAATACGGCTTGTCTGAATCGTGGTTTTGCGATTAGAGCGATCAGCGAGTTCCTGGATCGCCTTCGAAGAGATCTCCGAATCGGG
>JABJMI010000919.1 GCA_018659505.1 Planctomicrobium sp. | reverse complement strand
CGATGTCCTCAGCCTGCATGGTCTTGCTGATGGCAACACAGTGCAAGTGTTGTGGAAGAATGGCAAAGGCAAGCAGTTCAAAGTCTTTCTTCGATACTGACTCAGCGATACCTAACGCTACTTGTTGGGCTTGTTCACCGTCACGTTGGCGGATTCTCGTAAAGGATGTGAAAGGCAAAAGAGTTCCAGTCAGAGAGCATCTTGGGTTCGTAGGTGGTGGTATTTCCGGTGAAGGTATTCTCGAATATGGAAAGTCGTGGGAAACTTCATTGGACGTTCGTAGTTTTATTGAACTGCCCCCACCAGGGAAATACACGCTGACCGTCCAGTACCACAACACGCTAACCATTGCGGGGCAAGCCAATGTGAAAGGGTTGATCGTCTCAAGATCGAACCCAGTGCCATTCAGCGTGGAGCCTTTAACCATTACTTACAGCCCAGCTGATGAAAGAACTGTCCGCAACTTAGTCGCGGACTTGGACGGCAGCAGGAATCTCAAGATAGTTGCAGGGACTTATGGTGAATGGGCGCATGAGTTTATCCCACCCGACTCTCCAGTAGGCAAACTTCTTAACATGGGGTTCCCCGCGGTTCCAACTATCATCGAATTACTCCACGACAAAACCATGACAAAAGAAAAACGTGCTTGGCTTCTTGGCATCCTGTTTTCGCTAACGAGCGAAAATGATCCAAGGGATAGCTCAGCGTTGGGAGGACATGAGTATTGGGAAAGTGGATGGCAAATATGGGGTGGTCAACCAGGCGAATCGCCAGCGGGTGGCATGTCTTTTGGTTCAAAAGGGTCTGTGGGTGCGGGAGAGAGCGATAGCAAAGCACAAAAGAAGCTGATTACAACTTGGGACAATTGGCTTGCTAAAGTCAAAGTGGAAGAACGAGACGCTGATGATCAGCGCGGTCGAGAGCCAAAGTCACAAAGCGAAGCGACTGACTCCGATGAATCGCGTTGAATTCTGATCTGACTGGATTGACTTCCCCTTCAGAATTCTGGGGCACTGTATACAAGGCTTTTGGCTGAAGCATCTAATGTTAGGAGCCATCCATCTATCCTGAAATAATTGATGGCTCTTTACTCACGTGAACTAGTCACGATCTCACCGACGAATTCTCGGTCGGGGATGGTTGCCATGATGTAGGTGTTGCGGCCGTCTTCGATGCGGACATTGACTGTTTGTGATACACCGGTTTCTTTACCAGCGAGCAGCGGGTTCAATTGCAGTTCGTGGTCTCCAACTGGGAGTTCGACTCTTAGGACTTGAATCTGATCAGGCAACAGTCCCCAACAGCGAGTGTCTGCATTCTCGGTAGCTTCCCAGGCAATACCTGCGAGTGTTAAGGCAATGTCAGCTCCAGGCGATTTGTGAGCACTGACATTTTCTTTGACGGAATACATCGCTGCCTTTTTCAATGCTCGACGAACAACTGCTCGTCCGAGAATCTCTGGCATGTTCGCTTCGTTCTGCTGGACAGCGAATTCGCTGACGTCTGTGATGGTGGCTGTTTCTCCAAGCTGCTCTCCGTCAGTCTCCACTGCGACGTTGGAGATAATTGATCGTCCTGGTACAACGATTGGAACCTTGATCGGTGCGAGCGTTGGTGTCAGTTCCTGCTTGAGAACTTGACTGAGGATTCTGTCTGCGACGAGCATCGCTGCCTGTGTGGGAACTTCTGCTGCCTCCACTTTGTGAGGACCGCGACCGACCATGCAGAAGAGATACGCGACACCGTTGCCTGGTTCCGAATGGCGACCGTGTCTTGCCCGTTCGAGGTCGGTTTTGCCGTCACGAAAAGTCGTTTCCCAGCTGACAACTTTCAGGCGTGAGCGTTCGATGTCGTCGTAGTCAGAGTGCCCTTCTTCGAGCATGGCTGCATGTAGGTAAGGACCAAGTGCGACGCGCTTGAAGTCAAGTTGTTCTGCACTGTCTTCGCGATTGTTTTCCAGTCGAGAGACGATTTCGTCCTGTTTCTCGTCGATCTGCAATGCGTAAGCGGTCGCGTCATCTCCTCCGTTGAGTAGGTTCGCCATCGTTAGATAGGTTCGGAGCAATACCTTCTCGTAATCGTCACCCGCCCAGGCAACTGATTGATCGTCTTTCACCATTGAGAGGATTTGTTCGGTCGCGTCTTTCTGTTCAAGATAGTCAAGTCGATCTCGTACGCCGCGTAGAGTCTGCTCAGCCTTGTGAGGCTCTCCCGAAGTCAATTCGATAATTGCCCTGTCGAGTTTCAATGCGTCGGCATCTTTAGTTTTGGAACTGAGAAGTTGTTCAACTCTTTGTGAGGACTTGTCGATGCGTCCATCGTAGAAGTCGTTGCGGACACCAGTCAGTTGATGAGCGTGCGTTGCACATCCCATACAGGTGACGATCCCCAGACAACTCATCAAAATTAGACTGTGGAAGAACTTCATTGAAGCAATGGGCTTTGGTAATTCTGGTCTGACAACTCTCGCGATGTTTAGCCGGACACTTTAAGTGTCCGGCTAAATGAGAGAACGACGATACTTCTTCCGCAGAGTCGCAGACTCTTTTGTGAATTCGCCCGTGTTGATGTCGACCATATCGAGCGAGAGAAGATAGTCTCGCTGATATTTGTGGTTGTCTTGTGTTGTTCCAGAAGTGATTTTTGCGAACAACATGTAATCGAATGGCTGATTCATCTTCTGCATCGTGGCTGTGAACATCTGCTGGTAGTTTGGGATGAACAGTTCATCAGCACGGATTCTTGATTCACGTAATCCAGCTTCGACGTAGCGACCACTGATCATACTGAACATCTCAGACTGAGAGAGGAGTGTCTCGATGTGCTCCTCAATTTGTTCCTTGAAGTCACCAATCTCTTCGGCGCTTTTGTTTTCGACACCAATGAAGCAGATTCGTTTCTTGCCTGCCGGCATCCCCATGGCTGAGGTCTGTTGGATCTCCTGAACCTGACGACCTGTCAAACGACCAACCGCTTCGTCAATCAGTGGTTTCCAGGTTTCGGCACCCGCCTCATGACTGGCAATGGTGTCTGCGTCGGTCGCATCGAGAACCGTTGCTTTTCGAGTTCCTCGGCAACCGAATGCGGAAGAGAACAAAGCAATTGAAGATGTGTGTAGAAAGATTCGCCGATCCATGGCACTTCCAATCAGTCAGTTATTGAAACAGGCTGCGCGTTCATATTATCGAACACGGCATCCTAGAAACTTACTGAATTGAAGCACATTGAAGATGAATTTGCAGATCGTTCAATGCCGCTCAGCGGCACATGTTGCCGAAAGACGATGAATTGATACGCAGCGATCGTTAACGAAACTTTCTTAGGACGGACAAGGCTTTCTCCCTGTTAGATTGAAGAGCATCCCTGTTAAGGGAGTCTAATTTTGCAGCAGTGCCATTCCCGCTAAGCACATGCTGAACGCGCGGATCCATACTTGTCTTGATCGCAGAAGATTGAAGTCGACGTTTTCCTTCAGCGAGCAAGATCTTATCCATCAACTGGAAATCATGGATATAAACAGAAGTGTTCACACTTGAGTGACTGAGTCCGCTGCCGATGGAACTTCCACTTCGAAACGGTCCATATTGATTCGTTGAGGTTCGCGAACTTGAAACGCCGCCGAGAAATGCGGAGCCTCGATCAGGAATGGATACGGTCGTAGAAACCCCGAACTGCTGTAAAGCGGGTTGTTGGATGATGAAATCCTGAGAATATGAAACGCTGCAAAGTAGTATGGCAGCCAAAAGTGACGAACAGTTTTTAACCATATTGTTCCCGCCAATGAAATTGAGGTTCAATCTCATTTTACAGTATTTCAAGATGATTTCATCATATAAAAATCTAAGAGTAAGGATCTTTTGTGATTGAGGTCGAAACAGGGTGATTTATTGTGTGTGAGAGTTTACACATAATTTGTTGTCAAATATGTTTCTTCTGTTACACTGATGGAAAGAATCCCCCAGGAGAGATGACAAGCGATGTCCCGCGATCAAGCAGATCATGAATTCTTAACCCAATTGCAGCGACAATCGCCTGCAAGTGTGCAGGGATTGTGTGATTCTGTTGGTGTGACAGCGACTGCGATTCGCCAAAAGTTAATGCGATTCCAGGCTGAAGGGTTGGTCGCCCGCAAGGTCACACGGCAAGAGCGGGGGCGTCCGATTCACACGTATCACCTTACTGAAAAGGGACTTAAGGAAATCGGTGATGGTCACGCCGAGATCGCTGCGATCTTGTGGAAACAGGTGATGCAGATCGATCAACCTGAAGTCAAGCAAACGGTAATAGCAGGAGTGAAAACTGCTTTGGTCGAACGGTTTGGCGAGGTTGGTGGAGGTCATAGCCTTGCCAGTCGTTTGCAGCTGTTAACTTCGAAGATGGCAGATCAAGGTTTTGATCTGGAGTATTCTGAAGGAGTCGAGGCAACGGACTTGCCAATTTTAAAAGAACATAATTGCCCGTATCATGAATTGGCAGCAGAGGATACGTCGATTTGCGATCTTGAACAGTCAGTCTTCTCGGAGCTTTTAGGGGTCCCGGTCGAGTTGTCAAATTGTCGTCTCGATGGGCATTCATGTTGCGAGTTTCAAGTCGGTTAGTCGGACACTTGAAGTGTCCAAAAAATAGTTAGAAAAGTCACCAGTTT
>JABJMI010000688.1 GCA_018659505.1 Planctomicrobium sp. | reverse complement strand
TCTATTTCAATGTCACTTCCGATGCCGACTATGGCAAGCTCAGTGGTCGCAGTGTGGAAGCGATGATGGCTGGCACGCGTGTTGAAGCAAACTCATCCAAAAAGAATCCCGCCGACTTCGCACTCTGGAAAGGTTCCAAAGATGGAGAACCTGCCTGGGAAAGTCCATGGGGACCGGGGCGACCAGGCTGGCATATTGAATGTTCGGTAATGAGCTGCAAGCTGCTCGGTGAATCGATTGACATTCACGGCGGCGGTCTCGATTTAATGTTCCCACATCACGAGAATGAACTCGCTCAATCAGAATCATCTTCTGATAAACAATTTGTCCGCTACTGGATGCACAACGGTCTCATGCAATCGGGCAAGAACACCGGTAAGATTGGCGGTGGTCACGATAAACATGGTGACAAACCCGCAGCGAGTGCAGAAGAAGATCAAATCGCGAACAAACTCGCTGGCTCCGCAGGAGCGGAATCGGTCAAGACAGCGGTCTTCGCCCATCACCATCCCGAAGTGGTCCGCTTCTTCTTATTGTCGACTCACTATCGTAGCCCGATTGATTTCTCGATGGAGAATATTGAGAACACCGAAAAGAGCCTGGAAGGGTTCTATCGCATGTTCGAAACAATCGAACGGGTGACTGGAGGATGCTTCTATGAATTGGAAGCTCCACAACTTCGTGAGAATTCGATCGATATCACTTCGCTGCCAGAAGAATCCCAAGCTGCTCTCGTTGATCTACGAGACCGATTCCTCGAAGCAATGGATGACGACTTCAACACCGGAGGCGGGATCGGTCTTCTCTTCGAAATGCGACGAGTGATCAACGGATTCATTAGTCAAAACAAACTCGAAGAAAAGTGCAGCGACGAACAAAAGTCACAACTTACTACGATGGCAACTCTCTTCAGGGAACTCTCCAATCTTGTCGGAGTCTTTCGCAAACCGATTGAGAAATCTTCCGGTGTCGATGATGCTTTCGTCAACGGCTTAATGGGACTCGTTCTTGAAATTCGCAAGCAAATGCGAGAAGAAAAGAACTGGGCTGTCGCAGATAAGATTCGTGACGCACTCAACGAACTCAAAGTCGAGGTCGAAGACGGCAAAGAAGGGGCCCGCTGGAGCCGCAATTAGATCGACAAATTGAAACGCCAAGTTTAGCAGCCCACATCTTGTGGGCTGCTTTTACATCAAGCCTTTGATACCTGCCATTCTAACTTTCGGTAAACGATCCAATCTGGAGTAGTAATTCAATTGAAATTCCCTTAATGTGGACATGAGCATCCAGTTTAGTATAAGAGGCTGTCGTGTCCCTTTTCCAAAGAGTGATATTTTTTAGTGGACTGATCTGTTTATCGCAGACTGAAGCGGCATGGGCACAGCTGGAATTTGAAGGTCCGCCGATTGAGTACTCGAAAGCGGCTCCAGTTGACCCTGTCTCTCAATTGCAGGCGAAAATCGATGCAGGCAGTGTTGAACTTCAGTTCGAAGAAAAAGGAGGCTACCTTGCTTCAGTGCTTGAACAGTTAGAGATTCCTCAGTCTTCACAGATGCTGGTCTTTTCTAAAACAAGCCTGCAACTCCGTAGAATTTCTCCACAACGCCCAAGAGCAATTTACTTCAACGATGAGAGCTATATTGGCTGGGTTCAAGGCGGAGACGTATTGAAATCTCGACGGTCGATCCCCAACTGGGAGCTGTGTTTTATTCCTTAAGTGTAGACGAAGATCCTAAACCAACATTTTTACGCGACCAGGGTCAGTGCATCACTTGCCACGCAACATCTCGAACTGAAGGAGTTCCTGGTCATCTAATGCGGTCTGTTTTCGCTGACCGAACTGGGCAACCACATTATGGATCGGGAACGTATTCCACCACTCAATCAAGTCCTTTTGAGAAACGCTGGGGTGGCTGGTATGTAACCGGCAAACATGGCGATCTTCGTCACATGGGGAATCTTATCTCGCAAAAAAATGATCGCTTGCAAGATCTCGATTGCGAAGTCGGTGCCAACCTAGATTCGCTGAATAATCTCGTCTCAACCGATCCTTATCTTCAACCGACCAGTGATATCGTTCCGCTATTGGTTCTGGCACACCAATTAGAGATGCACAACTTGTTAACTCGCGGTAATTTCGAAGCAAGAAGTGCCACACATTACGATGGCGTCATGAATCGCGCCCTAGAAAGAGATGAAGACTATGTAAGCGATTCGACAACTCGCCGGGTCTCATCGATTGGAGATAAAATTCTCCGCTGCCTGCTCTTTGCGGATGAAGTCCCGCTCACCTCACCTGTGCAAGGGATTTCAACGTATGAAGAAGATTTCGAAGCTCTCGGAATCCGAGATCAAGAAGGTCGCAGCCTGCGCGACTTTGACTTAGAGTCACGCATGTTCAAATATCCCTGCAGCTATCTCATTTATTCTGCAGCTTTCGACGACCTGCCAGTAATGATGAAGAAATACGTCTCGGAGAATCTTCAAACGATCCTAAAAGGTGATCCCTCTCAAGACGAGTTCAAGAACTTGTCAGTCACTGATCGTAAAAATATCTACAAGATACTTCAGGAAACAAAACCCGGTTTACTTGAGGCGTCTCCTTCCGAAGAATTATCTGGAACAAAATAGCTCGATTGAGTAACAGGGAGTTATCTCCACGATTACCTCATGAGAATTTCAGGCTCGTCAGGGGCGTCGAATCAACATATAATATCGTTTTGATTCCGGTTGGTCTCTCTGATGTGATTGAATATGTCTCGCTGTTACCTGATTGCTCTGTCCATAAATTTGATTTCGTTCTTAACTTGCGATCTCACTATTGCGTTTGATGATCTCCAAGGAACTCAGAAATTCATAAACACTTTTTGCATCGATTGTCATGATTCGAATTCTAAAGAGGCTGAACTCGATCTAAGTACGCTGGGAAGTGACCTGCAAGATCCACAGACAATGGCAACCTGGATAAGGATCTTTGATCGGGTCGAAGATGGTGAAATGCCACCTCAAGAGGCGACACTTCCTACAAGAGTTGACAGGACACACTTTCTAGAAACTCTATCTAAACCGCTCATCGCTGCGCATCAAGCAGAGAAGGGAACCGTCCTCAGACGATTGAATGCGGTCGAATACGAACAGACGATCAACGACATCTTCGGGACAAATTTACGTCTGGCAGAGATGCTGCCTCCAGATGGACGTTCGCATGAATTCGAAAATGTCGGCAGTTCGCTGAGCATGTCGATGGTTCAACTTCGACAATACATCGAAGCGATGAATCTCGTTCTCGATAGTTCTATTG
>JABJMI010000687.1 GCA_018659505.1 Planctomicrobium sp. | reverse complement strand
GCCACGTCGTGAGTACAGACTCAGCTGATCGGGAGAGTTTTGGATTTGCTGCGTAAGCGTCTCAATCTGTGCAGCGAGCTTGTCCTGTAGCGAAGGATTGGCAAGTTTCTCATCGCCTTGAGCCGAAGACCAATACGGTAATCCGACAACCACCACAGTCGTAAATGTGAAGAAAAAAGATCGAGCCGACATGAATTCACTTTCGTCTGAAATTGAGTTCGCTATAGCATAGGTGATTGATCGGGTAGCAGCTAATATGTTTCGCTTCTGGTGACTTTGCAAAGAATTTTTAGCCACAGAGGACTCAGAGAACACTGAGGAAAAGTTTAGAAGAAAGTTTCATTACTCGGTGTCCTCTGTGATCTCTGTGGCAATGCTTCGAAACCGAATACTGATGTGACACAAAATAGGATAAATATTCTATTGAACACCGAAAGGAATCAACGGCGTTTTGAGCGGAGAAGTAAACAATCCGGAAAGTCTCGTAGCAGCGATAGATCGAGTCAGGCAGGTGTGGTCTTGTTCGCCACGCTTCGCTGTGATTCTGGGGACGGGATTGGGTGCGTTTGTTGATGGGATGACAATTGAAGCGAGCATTCCTTACGAGGAGTTGCCGGGGTTTTGTCAGTCGACTGCGATTGGTCATGCCGGTGAATTTATCTGTGGGAGGATTGACTCCATCCCGGTTGTTGCTTTACGAGGTCGATCCCATTGCTACGAAGGAGTCTCTCGTGAGCAAATTGCATATCCCATCAAAGTGTTGAAACAATTGGGAATTGAAACACTCATCGTCTCGTGTGCTGCAGGTGGTCTTTCGCCGACCTTGCAGCTAGGTGAAATGATGGTTATTGAAGATCAAATTGATTTTCAGTTCCCTGCCAAAGCCTCTCATCGATCATCGCAATCAAAGCAGCACAACGCTCTCTTTGATCAAGATTATCAGTCGAAGATCCTCGATATCGGTCGTAGCTTAGATCTCTCGTTACGAACCGGAACTTATATTTCCGTCACGGGTCCGAATTACGAAACGCGAGCGGAGATGCGTTTCTATCGCACGCTGGGAGATGCCATCGGGATGTCGACGGTCCCGGAAGTTATTCAGGCGAAACAACTTGGAATGCGAGTTTTGGGACTGGCAACGATAACAAATCTATGCAACCCGGATGCTCTCGTCGGTGCTGATGGCGATCATGTTGTGTGTGTCGCATCGGAAACGGAACCGGACTTCCGAAAGCTGGTAATAGAATTCATTCGTGATGAAGCAAAGCAATAATAACTCGGTTCAGCAAGAGTCGTTGAAGTTCATCCGGTGAAAGTGTTAGCTGCCCACTTCAGTGTGGGCGTTTCCAGTCTGCTTGCGAACAAGAGAAATCTCACAACTCCGCGGCTTTAGATCGAAGTTCTTGCCCGATTCTGAAGTGAATTGCAATCACCAATACCAGGACCACGACCGCTCCTGCCATCGCTGCTAGATATGCCATCCAATCGGGCGGGTTAAATCCTAAGGCCATCGATCCTAACCCGAAGATCATGCCTACTACGACCATACCAAGGTAATGCACCAGCCACGCAACCAGAATCGCCCACCAGCCATTCATTCGCAAAGACATCCAAGCGACGAGATGCAGGAACAACAATAAATGAGCGACCACGTTGCTGAACACCAGTAACACAACAAATGGTTCTTGCATCGTGTCCCTTGTGATTTCGCTCACCATGCGGGGAGAGAACAAAACACAGATCAATGAGTATGTAAGAACAGGAACAAGTCCTAGAAATCCTCCCAGCAACTTCGTGTAAGCGAGTCGGCGGGTTGAGATCGGTAGCATTACCAATGCAGAGAGGGTTTTGTTTTTAATCTCTGGCGGAAATGTTCTGGCAACTGTCAGGACAAGCTCAAGTGGTAAAAATCCGAAGAACATAATCATGGAGGAAATCTTAAAGGTCTCAACTAAACTGATTCTGCGAATCTGCCAGCCAGCATCCGCGAACGCAATGAGAACGATCACAGAACCGTAGATGACAAACTTCGCGAAAAAGTAATGCTTCCCGCCCGCTGCGAAGTAAAACTCCTTCCAGGCAATTGCAGAATCCCAAGCACGCCTCCGTCGAACACTGGCACCTTGAGCTTTAGACTTCTTCTTAGCAGGAGCGGTGTCTGTTTCTCGGTTGAAGAAGTTAAATGATGCCCAGGAAAGCAGGAAGTAAAAGAGCCCGATGAGCAGATTGATCCCAACTTGCCAACTTAGAAAGCCACTGTTGAATCCAGAAGAAAGGATTGTGCTCAGTCTAAAAAAAACATTCGTCGGCCAGTAGTTGCCGATCATTCGAATGCCTGACTGGGCGATTGCTCCCCAAAAGGGATCGAGCTGAAAGACCGCACACAGACCATATAACACTGTCGGGACAACATGATAAGCAAATAACAGCAAGCCAGCGAGACCGATTGCATTCGCTGTCAGTCTGAAGATGACAGAACACCACAAAGACATGAAAGCAACAAACACAACGTAGGCAGCGACTGCAAAGTAACCTGCTATGATCTGTTCTAACGAGACGCCGCCTAAAGTGATTGCCAGCATCGAGAAAGGAATTTGAACGACAAAGATAAACAGAATGGAAATCATCCGGGGAATTGATTTTCCAACTAATATTGTCAGCGATGAAACATTCGCAATCTGAAGCAGCGGAAGCATTCGCTCTTCTTTTTCTTCCGTAATCGCATTTGCAAACAGCATCGGAACGATAAACGAAGCGAAGCCGGCGTTGGTGTAGATGATCGAACTGAATAGAGAGAGTCCCGGCGCTTGTGCAGCAAATGATTGCTGAGCACTCAACAGCGTGAGCAACACGACAAGCCCCAGACCACCCCGCATAAGGTGTGGTCCCATCTGCCGTGCATCAACACGCAGTGAACGAACTGTCAGAGCAAAAGTCTTTTGATACATGGATCATTCAATGGAGATTGTTTAATAACTTGATCGTAGCTGAACGGACTCAACAGTAAAACTGAGACTAACGATTTCAAGAATTACTGATCACATGATCCAGGATTGCCATGAGAGTGGTAAAAAGTCTTCTGAGTCGAAACAATGACTCAGATGACGTTTGAGTCTTTCAATACATTATGAACACACAGGCAGAAAGGAGTCGGGGTTCAGCAAATGCATAGTCAGACTTTATGTTTTTGCACCCTTGTCCCTCGATCCCTTGCCCCTCAATCCAGAGCGACCTAATCAAGCTTACCCATACAGAGTCGTCCCCCACATAGGTCGCGACCAAAAAGGAACCAAAATGCCGACTGCATTGGAGTATACCCAATCAATGGTTGAGTTTGACTCAGTTAGTTCGAAATCGAACGTTGATGTCACCAATCAAATTCAAGATTGGTTGAGGGAACTCAACTGCGAAATTGAACGCGTTGATTATGTGGACAACAAAGGGGTTCCGAAGTCCAATGTCATTGCCAAAATTGGTTCGGGATTAGGTGGTCTCGCTTACTTTGGACACTCCGACGTTGTCCCCGCAAACACCTGGGTTTTCCAGGAACATGGACCATTCGAACCGACAATTAGAGATGGCAAGTTGTATGGTCGGGGTACGACCGATATGAAGGGTTCCGTCGCTTGCTTTCTGGCAGCCATGCAGACTATTCAAAACAAAAAATTGGCTGCCCCGGTTTACTTCTGTTGTACTGCCGACGAAGAAGTCGGAATGCAAGGTGCTGAACGAGTCGTCAAAGAATCGAAACTCTATCGTGAAATGGTTGAGGGGCAGTCACGTGCGATCATTGGGGAACCGACGATGCTGGATGTTGTCCATGGTCATAAGGGTGGCTGCTCGATTCGCGTCACCTCTAAAGGTCGGGCGGCTCACTCCAGTTCGAAAGAAGGAACCAACGCCAACTGGAAGATGATTCCATTCCTCGCTGAGATGAAAGCCCTTAACGATGAATTGGAATCTGACCCAAATTGGAGAAACGAAGATTTCATACCACCGACAATGACCATGAACCTTGGCATTAACGATCATACCCCAGCGATTAACATCACCCCGCCACAAAGCATTTGTACAGTCTACTATCGTCAAATGCCCAAAATTGACGCCGATCCGGTATTCAATCGCATTCTCAAAGCCGCTGAAGCGAATGGTCTTGAAGCGGTCGTGAATTTCAAGGCGAATCCTTTCTATGTTGAACCAGATTCCCCATTCATTCAGGAATGTCTGGAACTAGCAGAGAACAAACAGCCGCGGACCGTTGCCTACGGAACAGATGGTGCCTGGTACTACGAATTAAAACAGGCAGTCGTTATGGGGCCTGGGAGCATTGACCAAGCTCATACGCATGATGAATGGCTCGAACTTACGGAATTCGACAGAGGAACCGATATCTATTCTCGCATGATCGACCGCTGGTGCGTTTAGGAATTCGTAGTGATCGTTTCGCCGGACACTTAAAGTGTTCGGCAAAAGTCGAGCTTGAAGCGAGTACAAAGGCTGAACGGTCTTGAAAATCAGCGTTAATCTGGCTTGGTTGGGAAAATGCCTCTGGCTCTCTATAATTTGCCTCTTCACTTTTTCTTGAATACAAACTTCAGATCAACGACAACTCAACATCATTCTTCATTGATGCGAAGTTTTTGTTGATCATTTATCGACTCACTAGATCGCTTCTGCTTGGCTGAATATGTAGTCAGGTATGCGTCAAATTTGCCCACCGGCACGATAACTATGCAGGAACAACTACAGGACGAGAATCGAATCGTCATTACCGGGGTCGGTCTCGCTGCCCCGAATGGTGATTCACTGGACGAATACCGAGCCGCACTTCTGGCGGGGAAATCGGGTGTTGAGCCATTTGAGACTCGCTACATCAAACAACCGGTCTTGGCTGGCATCTGTCATTTCGATGAATTCAAACATCAAAAGCGGAAAGAAAGACGTCGTGGCACGCGGGCAGGCTCCGTTTCCATCTATTGTGCGAACGAAGCGATAAACGATTCTGGCGTCGACTGGGAAAACACGGATAAAAGCCGAGTCGGGGTCTACCTGGGCATCACCGAGCATGGTAACGTCGAGACTGAAAACGAAATCTATGAGATTTCACAGTTCGACTATGACACCAAAGTCTGGTCTCATCACCATAATCCGAGAACAGTCGCCAACAACCCTGCTGGCGAAGTAACCCTCAATATGAAGATTACCGGTCCGCATCTCACGGTCGGTGCTGCCTGTGCTGCTGGAAACGCAGGCTTCATTCAGGGTCTGCAAATGCTGCGACTCAAAGAAGTCGACATGGCAATTGCCGGTGGAGTTTCAGAAAGTACTCACACCTTCGGTATTTTCGCCAGCTTCGCTAGCCAAGGTGCTCTCGCCTGGCACGAAGACCCTAGCAAAGCTTGCCGGCCATTTGATGTGAATAGAAACGGAATTATCGTCGCTGAGGGTGGTGGAATTTGCACGCTGGAACGACTGCCTGATGCGATCAAACGGGGAGCGAAGATCTACGGGGAAATCGTTGGCTACGCGATGAACTCCGATGCGACCGATTTCGTTCTGCCCTCTTCAACACGACAGGCAGAGTGCATCGGCTTGGCACTGAAGAAAGCTGGACTGACCGCTGACGATATCGATATCGTTTCCAGCCACGCGACAGCGACCGAGCAAGGCGACATCGAAGAATCCAAAGCCCTCAAAGCCGCCTTCGGCGACCGCTCATCAGTTGCCATCAACAACACCAAAAGTTTCATCGGTCACGCCATGGGCGCCGCCGGAGCCTTAGAGCTATTAGGCAACATCCCATCCTTCGGAGACAAGATCGCCCACCCAACGATCAATCTCGATGAACAAGACCCTCGCTGCGATCTACAACAAGTCGTCGCCAACCGCCCCCGCCGCATGGAACGAGTCGAACACATCCTGAATAACTCCTTCGGCATGCTCGGAATCAATTCCGTATTGATCGTGAAGAAATTCCCCGCTGAACATGGCGGGGTTTACGCGTGAGGTGAGTTCTACAATACTGACGTGAGACGAACACTTTTCCCAATTATTAGTTTTGCATGAGAACCACCAACATGGCAGATCGTGAGTTCCATGGTATCCGAGCAAATTCTCGCATCGACGCATTGGGCATCGCTTCTGCCAATAGCCTGCTTAAGGAAATGAAATCTCTGCTAGACGATGGCGTGGATATTGATGGCGTTGCTTCGTATTCCAAATCAACTGCTCTCGCAACGGCTGCTGGTTACGGACTAATTCGATCCGTCAATTTTTTGCTCGACAGTGGAGCTAACGTCGACATTCCTGGAGCAAATGACATGACGCCGTTGATGCACGCATGTTCCTGCGGCAAAACAAAAGGCTCACGTGTCGCCTTACGATTGATTGAATCCAATGCAGACGTAACGTATGTACGCCAATCCGATAAAATGACCGCACTCAAGTTCGCCGTTCACGACTGCAAATCAGACGCGATTCAAGCATTAATTAATGCTGGCGCGGATGTGGATGGACCTCCCGATACGAATCAGACCGCGTTAATGATAGCGGCACGTGCCAACCATATTGATGCGTTAAAGGTTTTGGTTGACAATGGGGCAGATTGGTCTCTTCCATGTAAACTGCAATGGGCTGAAAATCGAACGGCGCAAGGACTGGCCGAAATGGAGAAATGCAGAAAGGCCGCTGCTTATCTTGCATCGCTGTCATAACCATGCCGAATAAAAATGCACATGTTCCTGTCAGCAACGTCGGGTACGCTTCGCGCACCTTCAAACATTAACTCGAATCACAATTCGAGATTATATTTCGGACGGGTGGCACGACCTGAGTGCAGCGGAGCGGAACGGTGGTCGTGGCAACTGTGAGAGCGACGCTGATCGTTGCATTGACCTCAACCCCGCGCTCGCCACGCCCATCACTTCACTCCGTTACGTTC
>JABJMI010000685.1 GCA_018659505.1 Planctomicrobium sp. | reverse complement strand
TGAACGATTCAGTTTGCACAGTAATAGAGTTCTTTTCTGGGGAAGGCGTATCCAACACAAGGATGCAGCTATGAACCCTTATGTCGCTGCCGGTATTGCACTCGTGGGCGGAGGCGCAATTGGCTTTTTCATCGACCGCCTTCGCATGGGTGGTGCTTATCGCACCCGTGATGAGTTACTTAAAGATGCTGAGAAAGAAGCCGAAACGCTCAGCCGAACCAAAGAGATTGAACTCAAAGAAGAGTTCTTAAAACGTCGTGAAGGACTCGACAAAGAGCTGGACGAGCACCGCGAAAAAATCCGTCAGCAAGAGAGAGTTCTCGATAAGCGGGAACACACTCTCAGCGATCATGAAGATGGTCTGAAAAAACGCGAACGGATGGTCGAGCAGACTCAGAACCGAATCGCAGGCCGCAGTAAGCAGATCGAAAAGAAAGAATCCGACCTCGAAAGGATTATCGAGGAAGAGCAGGAAAAACTCTACACAATCAGTGGTCTCGAAAAAGAAGAAGCGACCGAGAGACTATTGACACGTCTCGATATGCAACTCAAAAGCGAAACCGGCAGCCTGATCCTCAAGCATCAACAACAGTTGAAGCAAGACTCAGAGAAGCAGGCCCGCGAAATCATTGGCATGGCGATTCAACGCTTTGCCTCTGATCACACTTCTGAGACAACTGTCTCGACGATTGATATCCCCAGCGACGAAATGAAAGGGCGGATCATCGGTCGTGAAGGTCGAAACATTCGAGCCTTCGAAAAAGAGACCGGCGTTGACGTCATTGTCGATGATACTCCCGGTGTCGTGGTCGTCTCGGCATTCGATACGGTTCGTAGAGAAATTGCCAAATTGTCGCTGCAAAAACTGATTCAAGATGGTCGGATTCATCCGGCTCGAATTGAAGAAGTTGTCAAAGAGACAAAAGATGAAATGGACGAGCGGATCATGGATCTCGGTCACCGCGCCGCTGATGAAGCGGGCGTCCCGAATCTTCATGAAAAACTGATCTACCTGATGGGACGATTGAATTTCCGTGTCAGTTACAGCCAAAACGTGTTACGACACTCAATCGAAGTTGCCTTTTTGACTTCGATGATGGCGGAACAACTCGGACTCGATCCAGACATCGCTAGACGGTGTGGCTTCTGCCACGATATCGGGAAAGCTGCCGATCATGAAATGGCAGGGGGGCATCCTGCCATTGGAGCCGACTTCCTCAAACGACACGGCGAAGGTGAAGAAGTTGTTCACGCCGCTGCCGGACATCATGACGACATTCGCCCAGAATACATCTACACCGTTCTTACCGCGGCCGCCGATGCGTGTTCTGCCGCGCGTCCAGGTTCGCGTCGAGGGACTCTGGAGAAATACATCAAACGCCTCGAAGAACTCGAAGCGATTGCCTGTGGTTTTCCTGGAGTCAACGAAGTGTACGCGATTCAAGCTGGTCGCGAAGTTCGAGTGATCGTCGATCCTAAGAAGATCAAAGATCGCGAGGCAGCGAAGATGGCGCGCGACATCGCTAAGGCCGTCGAAGAAAACATGACTTATCCCGGCGAAGTGAAAGTCGTCGTCATGCGAGAAATTCGTACCATGGGAATCGCGAGGTAGTAATCGAGGTTTTGCCGGACACTTTAAGTGTCCGGCAAAACATTTTCTGGGATCTTAACTGTTGGTGAATTACGCAAAACAGAATTGAATACGATATTCGCTTTCTTCAATTTCGATAGACGCACTCGACTCGAAAAAACATCGTAGTCCCGTTGCTCAATTTCTCTCATCAGCGAGCTATACGCCTGAAAGAATCCACTGAGAATCGGTTTCCCCGTTGGTGAAACATTATCGAGCAGCGGAATCGCTTTGCGGTAATATGACCATGCTCGTTCAACCTGAAAACGCATGAACTCTCTGAATGATTCGTTAACGACGCCGTTCGAGAAATCGTCTTTCGTCAGCTTGAATCTTTTCATTTCCTCATTAGGAATGTAAAGTCGACCTCGCTGCGCATCTTCGCCAAGATCGCGGAGGATATTCGTCAGCTGAAACGCAGTTCCACAGTCGATTGCCTGTTGTTGAATCTCACTCTTAGAGAAATCACAGCCCCAAACTTTCAGGCAACAGATCCCAACGACACCTGCGACCTGATAACAATAGCTGTTTAATTCATCGAACGTCTGAAACTGAACATGAGTAAGGTCTGACTCAACACCGTTGATGACTTCTTCCAGAACATCCAGTGTAATGTCTCTCTTATGAGCGACATCAACCATCGCAACGAGTACCGGATTACTGACTGTTTGTCCTTGATGGCTGGCTCGAAGTTTTTCTCTCCAGACTGTTAGATTTTCAGTTCGCTCAGTTGGCGAAACCGATACATCATCGCCCATGTCATCTGTAATACGCATGTACGCATAGAGTGCACACATCTCTCGAAACATCTGCTTCGGTAATGAATAAAAAGCAAAGAAGAAATTACTCCCGCTGCCACGAGCCAGTTTGACACAATAGCGATAAGCAGCGTCAATATCTTTATCGCGATCGCTCATTTGAGGATGGGCAAGGGGCTAGAGATCGATGGGCAAGGGTTAAAGCTGAAGCTTCAGCTTATTCGATAAATCCATGCTTCTTCAGGAATTCGTCCATGGCGGCGACTGTGTCGCGATAGTTTGAACCATCTCCTTTATTTTGATTGAAGAAGCCGTGCGGTTCTCCTTCGTAAAGTTTCAATACTGAGTCACTTCCGGCTGCTTTCATCTTCTCTTTGAAAAGTTCCCCCGTAGAAACTGGAATCAATGTGTCTTTGGTTCCTAAAAATACAATGGCAGGTGGCATTCCATCGCGGATGTTGTGAAGCGGAGAGATCTCCTTGTAGCGATCTTTCACGCGGGAATATCCGTATCCGGTTGGTCCGTTGTCGTAGACTGGATTGAATAGAACCAAGGCGTTTGGCACACAGGAAACATCTTTGGGATCGGTCTCCGCGTTCAGTCCTGGCACAGTTGCTACAGCTGCTGCGACATGCCCACCGGCGGAGCCTCCTCCAGCAACAAGCTTGTTCGGATCGATTCCGAGTTCTTTTGCGTGGCTGCGAACCCAGCGTAACGCGGACTTGCCATCTGCAACACAATCAAATGGAGTTGAATTGTTGCGAGATTTGACTCGGTACTCCGCTGACATTGCTACGAATCCCATATCAGCCAGATGTTGACAATGGGGATAGAATTGCGAAGGTGATCCACCGTTCCATCCGCCTCCAAAGAAGAAAACGATCGCAGGACGATTCGCTCGATCAGAAACTTTTTCAAAAACAT
>JABJMI010000476.1 GCA_018659505.1 Planctomicrobium sp. | reverse complement strand
TTTGCTGCAAGTTGATCAGTAATGATCGATTGGGCGAGCTTATGAAACGCAGAATCATTTCCATCTCGAAAGGCCTGAAAGAGCCTTCGGATTGATTCAATGTGAGTGATGTTCTCCCTACCTGTACTTGCCATTTCTCTCATTTCAACTTGGGCAACAAAATAACGCTCAAAACGGGTTAGATAGATCTTATATCAAATTCTTCGCTGATTCGAGAGCGAACAAATTCAGGAAAACACAGTGTGTTTAATTCCTCTGTCCCTAAACCATGGCTCATGCCGACAGAGGACTGTCGACCTAACACAAGGGGTTCACTTGCTATTTACTGTGCGCCGCGCGTCCGTGGTCTCGTCTTATTCTTCTTCGTCGATGGGGACATCCCACTCGTTTGCCATCGAGTCTTCCTCTTCTTCGCCCACATCCAGAAACGTGGCACAACGAATGCATTCCTGGACGGTCCCTGCCAGTGATGCAGAAAACGAGGAGACCTGATGGCATTCGTCGCACACGACTTCAATTTGTTCCGCATCGTCGGCATACCTCAACGCCTGCTTGGAGTCTCGCAGTTCCTCATACCTTTCCAGCAGACTTGACACAAACTCCGTATCGGCACGACTGATCCAGACTTGTGGATTGTGGAGACCGGGGATGTCTCCTCCAATCGAGAGTCCGACATCCGTATTGTCTTCGACGCACACGGCCTTAATACCTGCCCTCTCCAATAATTGTTGCAGGAATAATGCTTCAGTGTTCGATTCCGCAGTAAAGATGGCAACTGGATCGTCGAGGTTCATAATGTTTCCACAGGAGTCAATATCGAGGCGAAGTTTCCAAAATGGATGGAGATAGAATAATCCTCTCGCAGCCAGAGTCCAAGAAAATAAAGACGTTCAATCTCTGGGGCTCATACCGTCCTAAACCAATCCCACCGTAACTTCTCCGCGTCCTCAGCGAACTCTGCGGTGGAGATCATTCCCTGCGTTCTTGCGAACGCAGCTACGACTTTTTTTCTCCCTTTGCGTTACTTATGCCTCTTTGCGTCAAAAATGATCTCTCAAAACTCGTCTTGCCAAGCTCGCGCTACCAGAGTTAGCGTTCGTGGTTCGCCTGACGGCGATTCGATCTTTGGCAATTTGAACGTCATCACAACTCGATAGCGTGTTCAAGAATGACGACCGCTGCAACGTGAGAAAGGAGGCGATCTCGCGTGACGTAGAAGATGCGTCCAAAGAAAAAGCAGTATCTCTTCAAGACAATGCAATCGACACAAATCAAAGGGAGTCAACAACTTGCTCAAGAGTATGGAAGATTCGGAATCAAGATTCGGCAAAATTTGGTTCAAGATTTGGTCAACATTCGGTCAAGGTGTGTCCCCCATCCACCGAATCTTGACATCTTGAAACGGCTGTTGAGTGTTCGGGAATGGAGTGAAATTTCTGAGGGAGTGATCGCAGCGTATGAAATTTGTCGGGTTACGACTCGCTTCGCTCGGCTAACAGCGACCTACCAGGCTTGGTTTCACAATGACGATGTCATTTAAGGCAAGTGTGAATGTTGCGCTCTTCCTTTACTCTCATTGACTTATTCATCCTGCTGAAACTGGAATGAATACAATGAGGCGTCTTTGAGATGAAATCGTAACTGGACCGGTTTGCCCGCATATTTTTGAATCGGACTTTTCGCAGGCCAAGTGACTCGGTGATCGAGACTGTCCCCCGTGACGGGATCGGAAACCCAAACCGGACCGGATTTCGTCAGCATTTCCACCACCACACGGCCTCCCTTTGCGACGTTTGCATTCAGGGAAAGATTTGAGCCATCGTAAGTAAACGATTTGGTGGTGAGTGTGCCTTTTTGTTGGCCGGTGATCGCCACGTAGCCATCTTTTCGATAAGTGAATCTTCGCACGCGGCTATCGGGTCCTGGGTAATACGCTTCGGTGGCATAGACCGACCATTCCTGTGGTTTGTCGGGGATTTCCAGCAGTCCCCACGTCATATAGTTACTGCGATTTCCAGTTCGATCTTCGGGAGCCGACTCGGGAACCACGGGCTCTAACCAACGGTGGAACGTGTGTCCGTCCCGGCTGCTCATAAATGTCGGCTCGACACGTTGACCTTGATCGG
>JABJMI010000634.1 GCA_018659505.1 Planctomicrobium sp. | reverse complement strand
GATTAAGCGACGGGTGTCTGTGGACAATTTCCCGTGGTAGAGAGACGAATCATAAAAAGCCTTTATGGCAAATTGCCCACAGAGTGTAATTGTGTGCTGCGTGTCAGTTTCTGTGGGCAGCCTGATGGTCACTGGATGTCAACTGAAGACATAAGAAACAGGCTGACCACAGTCACCGCTTGTTGTCGTCGTGTCCAGATTCAAAGTATAAGTTTCATCATTGCTTCTTCTTCCTCATATTCACCGGTGAGATTGAAGCCTAAGTTCTTATAAAAACCTTCTGGACCACCTTCAGCTTGAACAACGCTCGTCAAAAGTTCTGTAGCATTGGGTCGAGTCTTCACATGCTCAACTAGAAGTTCAATTGCACGGCGACCAAAACCCAATTTCTGGTATTTTGAATCAATCATAAATCGCCAGAGATAATACTCTGGCTTCTCAGGTTGGTCCTCAAGCATGACAAAGCCGACCGGAGTTTCGTCAGAATAGATCGCTCGAAACCATGCGTGCTCAGAAAAGTAGGCTTCTGCGATAGATAGAGCATTGGGTGCAACAAATTGCTTCTGCGATTCTAGAACTAAGAGTTTACAGATTGCCCTGACTGTCTCCTGCGTAATTTCTCGAAGGGTCACTTCACTTCGATTTGACTGCATAATCGTTTCGTTCATTTGGTATCTAATCTTCGAATGTGAGTCGACTCGCTGCGCCTGCTGTTAGTAATCTCGAAACGGTCCTCGGGGTTCGGCTTCTTGCATTTCTTGACGCCAGGCTGCGAACTCTGCTCGCATCAATTTGAGCCTCTCGGGAGCCTGCTCGGCAAGATTGTTTTTCTCACCCAGGTCTTTCGAAAGATCGAAAAGAAATTCACCTGACTCGTTTTTTACCCATTTCCAATTTCCAACACGTGCAGCTTCTTTTCCTCGCCTTTTCCAGAACATTTTTTCTCGAGAGGAAGGCTGCTTCCCTTCTAGCACCGGGAGCATGTCGAAACCGTCCAGGATGATATCTTCTTGTGGCTTCACTCCTGCAAGCTTGGTGAGTGTCGGAAGAATCTCCATACTCGTCAGGAATTCATCATTCTGTGTGCCGCGTGGAATGCCTGGACCTCGGACGGCAGCACAAACTCGGATGCCGCCTTCAAAAACCTTCGCTTTGGAGCCACGCAGTGGAGAATTGTCTGCCCCTCCGCTCCCTCCATTATCAGAGAAGAAGATGACGTATGTGTTATCTGCAATTTCGTATTCGTCGAGTAGATCGAGAACGCTCCCGATGGCATCATCCATACAGGCAATCGCTCCCAGGTATTCGAGCTTCCGTTTTTCCGCAGTCGCCACCAAGGCTGGCTTGCCGTACTTGGTCCCTTGTTTGTAGCTCTCTTTTAGATGCGGAAATTTTTGTTTGTATTTCTCAGGCGCCTGAGCCGCTGAACGGATCTTCGGGTCGAGGCTAGAAGCACCGTGCGGAGCATTAAAAGGGAGATACAAAAAGAATGGCTTATCATGATTTTTGTGGAGAAACTTTTTAGCTTCCCGTTCGAAGAGGTACGTACAGTAGGTTCCTTTATCGGCTTCGGTTTGATTGTTTCCGTCGAACATACTGGGGACGCCATAACGCTCATGCGTAAAGTAATCGATACCCGTATTGACCAACCCGTAGAAATCGTCGAATCCACGCTGTTGGGGTAGGAAGCGACGGCTCATTCCGAGATCCCATTTCCCATAAATCGCACATTGATAGCCCGCCTCTTTCAGATATTGTGGAAGAAGCACCTCACGCAAATCCATCCCACCTATTCTCTCCCAGGTCACTGCATACTCTTCGGGAGTGTAGCGATAACCATAGTCAGGAGCTTCGTTACGGATCATGTCATAGATGCCGTTTCGTTGCGGGTATCGCCCTGTCAGAAATGATCCTCTCGAAGGGGTGCAGGCTGGCCAGGCAACATAGAAATTCGTTAATCGAATTCCCTCATTGACGATCCGGTCCAGATTCGGTGAGATCACTTCATCATTCAAGACACCCAGATCGTTATAGCCCTGGTCGTCGCTGACGATGAGTACAATATTCGGAGAATCGGCCACAACAAACCGAGAAACACTTAGAAGTACAATGATGCTTAAAAACCGCATAGAAAGCTCCGCAAGAGTTGTGTTTGTATCAGAGCAGCAATGTAGGGTCCGTTTGTCGGACCATGTTCTGGTCTATTTTTGGTCTGCAGCTCGAACCCTACTGTAAATCAGCGATTTCTTTCACTCGCAGGTTGCGGAACTTCACTACGGTATTGTGACCGAGGAGTCCTATGTGGCCTGATTCTCGCTGCACTCCCGGGTGTTCGCGGTCGTCCATGGCGCCGTCTTTGATGGCATCGAGGATATTGCCATCGACGATTGTTTCTCCATTCAAGATCACCGTCACTTGTTTACCGATGCAGCGAATCTCTTGTTGGTTCCAGTCTCCCAGCGGTTTCAGATGTCCTTGTTTGGCTGGAATCAATCCGTAGACGGAACCGTGATATTGATACGGTTTCAAGTTGCGATATTTGGCGTCTTTCTCATCGAGAAGTTGGATTTCCATCCCTTGGGTAGCAGCATGTCCGCCTAACGGGACTCTTAGACCGATTCCATTGTTTGATGCAGGAGTGAGTTGGAATTCAAAGCGGATGACGAAGTCGCTGTACTCTTTTTGAGTGACCATGTTGCCACCCTTGCCCGGTAGCGAGACGATCATGCCGTCCTGAACTTGATACGATCCTTTGGCGCCGATCCAGCCATCGAGTGATTTCCCGTTGAAGATCGAGATGAATCCATCTTTTCGTTCGGTGTCAGAAATAATATCTTCTGACTCGGCAAAGACAGAACTTTGCAAACAGATCGCCACAGCGATAATTCTTAATACGTACATTGAGGTTCTCTCCGAATGTTCCTTGAATAGATCAGTTGTAACTGATTGATGAGAATCGGCAACCGAATCTGGGGCGAGGACTCTTCCCGATTCAATAGGTTGGGTATTGTTTATCGCGAGCACAACGGGTTGCCCACTTTAAGTGGGCAGCTAAACGGGGAATTGTTGAGACGCTTGCTTGTTGTAGATTGATCAAGTGCTCATTTCGAACTTGGTATCCGTGAACTCTCTCTGTAAACTGCGGTTCTTGAGTTATCACTTAGAATACAAATTTTGAGATCGAATTCAGATGAAAGTCTTACTCGCGAGTCCTCGTGGTTTTTGTGCGGGGGTGAATATGGCGATTGAATGCCTGGAAGAGTGTGTGAAGGCTTTCGGTCCTAATATCTACGTGTATCACGAGATCGTGCATAATAAGTATGTCGTCGACAAGTTCTCCAAGCAGGGAGTCACTTTCGTAGAATCCCTCAGCGAAGTCCCTGCCGGTTCGATTCTGCTGTATAGCGCTCATGGTGTCTCGCCAGAGGTTCGAGCGGAAGCACGTGGGCGTGGCTTGAGAACAATCGATGCCACTTGCCCGCTGGTGACGAAGGTTCACCTAGAAGCGGTGAAGTACGCCAATGCTCACTACAACATCATTTTAATCGGACACGAAGGTCACGATGAAGTGATCGGGACGATGGGCGAAGCTCCTGAAAGTATCACATTGGTGGAGACTCCAGAAGATGTAGATGGTCTCCCATTTTCTCCAGACGACAAGTTGGTTTATCTCACCCAAACGACATTAAGTGTTCAAGAGGCGGGAGAGGTCATTGATCGCTTGAAGCAGAAATATCCAAACATTGAATCGCCTCCAAAAGAGGATATCTGCTACGCGACGACCAATCGTCAAGATGCTGTGAAGCAGTTGATTCAACAGTCCGATTTATTGCTTGTCCTAGGAAGTCAAAACAGCTCGAACAGCAAACGGCTGATGGAAATTGGACTCACAGAAGGTCGACCTGCCTATTTGATTGACGGAAAGCATGAACTCAAAGAAGAGTGGTTCACCGGCATCAACACAGTCATGGTGACAGCGGGTGCGAGTGCTCCTGAAGTTGTTGTTGAAGAGTGTCTTGAGTATCTTGAAACGACCTTCGGTGCAACAGTCGAAGAAGTGACCACTCGCGAAGAACATGTCACCTTTCCTTTGCCGAAAGAGCTGCGAAAGTTACAGTCCTCGTAGGGTACGCTCTGTGTACCGCAATGACATTATCAATGGTACGCAGAGCGTACCCTACTGAATGAAACATAGAACTTAGAATTAAGACGAATAATGGCGTTATTTGGAAAGCTGAAATCAGCGTTAAAGAAGACGAAAGATGTTCTGCGAACAGATGTTCGTGACCTTCTCAAAGCGGGTGAAATTCTTGATGAGCAGAAGCTCGAAGAGTTCCATCGCGGGTTGATTACCACAGATATGGGAGTCGAGGCTGCGGGTGAGGTTATTGACTCGCTGCGCAAAGAATTCGGCGGTAGAACGGTCGATCCAAACGCGATTTGGAAGGACGTGAAAGGAACTCTGAAAGAGATTCTCACTGGGGACGGTTCGACCACTTGGAATCAAGATGATCCTCTTTCTCCACTCAACATGGCTGAGACTGGTCCGACAGTGATTCTGGTCTCAGGTGTGAACGGTGTTGGGAAAACGACGTCCATCGCCAAGCTCGCGAATTACATTTCAAAGGCCGGTCAGAAAGTGGTGTTAGCTGCGGGGGATACATTCCGGGCAGCGGCAGTCGAACAACTCACCATGTGGAGTGAGCGAATTGGCTGCGATATCGTCAAGAAAGATGAAGGAGCCGACCCTGCTAGCGTCGCGTTCGCCGGCTGCGATCAGGCAGCGAACACCAATGCGGACGTTGCAATCATCGACACGGCTGGTCGATTGCAGACTCAGCAGAACTTGATGCAGGAACTAGAGAAGATCCATCGCGTCATCGGGAAGCGCATCCCCGATGCTCCGCACGAAAGTCTGCTGGTTCTGGATGCGACCACGGGACAAAACGGAATTTCGCAAGCATCGAAGTTTTCAGAAGCAGCGAAGTGTACTGGCATCATCTTGACGAAACTTGACGGGACAGCCAAAGGTGGAGTCGTCGTCGCGATCCGTAAGAAGATGGGTATTCCGGTGAAGTACATCGGCGTCGGGGAACAGATTGACGACCTGCAACTCTTCTCGCCAGATGATTTCGTTGAGGCTCTGTTTGAAGAGGTTTAGAGCAATCATGAACGAGGCGTTAAACTAAAGCTTGTGACCGTAACTAAAGTTTATTATCAACCACGAAAAACACTAATGACACGAAAAAAGAAATGGAATTTTAGTAGCCTCGTGTGGGAATAGGAGTAGCTAGATTCTTCTCTTTCGTGAATTTCGTTCTTTTCGTGGTTTAAATAGAATGCCACGTTATGTGCTTCAAGCTAACTACTGAAGAACTTATCCTGTCAATCATGTTCATCCTGTCTATATGCACTTCTGAATAAAGTCGGATTGTTTAGCGGAACTCACCTCCATGGCACATGCTTACACACCGGGACTACAGATTAAAGATCGAATCGGGTATCGCATCTCGCGTGTCCTCCCGATTGATGGAGAAGTTCTCGTTGAGCAAGGTGAGCAAGTCCAGCCAGATCAGATCATTGCCCGCACCGAACAACCGGGAAATATCTATCCAGTCAATCTGGCAAACCAGTTGGGTATTACAGCTGGTGAAGTTCCCGAAGCGATGAACTTCCAGATCGGTGAGCATGTCACCGAGGGAGAGCAACTCGCGATTTCGAACGGAATCTTTGGTTTCTTTCGCAACAGCTGTAAATCCCCTGCTACAGGGACGATCGAATCGATGTCCAACATTACCGGACAGGTCATCATTCGCGGCGCTCCCATTCCCGTTGAAGTCGATGCTTTTGTCGCTGGCAAAGTGGCTGAGGTTTTACCGGGACAGGGAGCCGTGATTGAAACAAACGCAGCTTTCATGCAAGGCATTTTCGGCATCGGCGGAGAGACACGCGGTACGCTAACGATGATTTGCAAAAGTCCCGATGAAGACCTGACGCCTCAAAAACTTTCAGCAGAACATACCGGAGCGATTGTCGTCGGTGGCAGAAGAATTCTCGGCGAGACAGTTGCTCGCGCGAAAGAACTCGGAATTGCAGCCATCATCGGGGGTGGCATTGATGATCAAGACTTGAAGGATATCCTCGGATACGATTTGGGAGTCGCGATTACAGGTTCGGAAGAGATCGGATTGACGTTGATTGTCACCGAAGGTTTCGGACAAATAGCGATGGCGAAACAAACATTCCAACTCTTGCAGTCACTCGCTGGAAAGGTCGCTTCAGTGAACGGAGCAACACAAATCCGTGCCGGTGTTCTGCGACCAGAGATTGTCATTCCATTAGAAGATGTCACAGCTGTCGATGAAACGGCTCAAAAGGTTGGTGGAGGTGTACTCGAAATCGGTTCGCATGTCCGCTTGATTCGTGATCCGTACTTCGGAGTCTTGGGCAAGGTTTCTGACTTGCCGACTGAACCGCAAGTATTGGAGTCGGGCTCTAAGGCTCGCATCTTGAAAGTGAATTGTGAATCCGGTGAAGAAGTGACCGTCCCAAGAGCAAATGTTGAATTGGTAGGAGACCAGTCATGAAGCGGCATGTTTCGTTGTGGTTCTTGCTGACACTGATCAGTGTCGTGGGCAATTTCTCAGCAAATTTCGTCAATGCTCAACTAACAGCACCGCTCAGCGTGGAAGCTCAGGATCATCCATTAGATGACGGAACCAACTTAGATGTGATTATTAAACTTCCTGAAAACGTATCCAAAGATATCGAATACGTCATCGAAAAATCGGCAGAGTACAACGGGTTATATACCGAAATCGCAAAAGTGAAGCCGACAGCTGAACAAGTTCAAGCAGGTCAAATTGAATTCACGAGCACTAAAAACTTTCGCGGAGAAGAATACTGGTTTCGCGTCGCTGCTTCTCAGAAGATCGATGGAGAGCTTCAGAACTCAGCCTTTGTGGCGACTCCCCAAGATTCACCCGGCGTTGGCTCTTTAGAATTTTTGGATGGCGGTCGTATCTGGCTGGCGATTATTACCGTTTTAGTCTGCGGATCTGTCATTGCATTCATCATGCTCGCCAGGCAAGGTCGAGAACTGAAAGTCAGACCGATTGCAGGCTTGGAAGCGATCGAAGAAGCGGTCGGTCGCGCGACCGAAATGGGCAGGGCATGTCTCTTCGTGCCAGGCATCCAGGATATGAACGATATTCAAACGATTGCCGGGTTGACCATCCTTTCCAAAGTGGCTGAACAGGCAGCGGAATATGATTGCCTACTGGAAACGCCAACTTCAAAGTCATTGGTCATGACCGCAGCGAGGGAAACCGTCGCGACGGCGTTCATGAAGGCTGGTCGTCCAGATGCCTACAACAATGATCTCATCTATTATGTGACCGATGAGCAATTTGCTTACGTTTCGTTTCTGACCGGAAAAATGGTGCGAGAGAAACCAGCCGCCTGTTTCTACTTGGGAGCCTTCTTCGCGGAGTCTCTTATCCTGGCTGAGACTGGTAATTCCGTCGGAGCAATTCAGATAGCTGGTACGGCACAACCGGCTCAACTTCCGTTCTTCGTCGCTGCCTGTGATTACACATTGATCGGCGAAGAATTCTTCGCAGCGAGTGCATACCTCTCTGGTGATCCAGATCAGTTAGGCAGCTTGAAAGGTCAAGACGTCGGCAAGCTTATTGTCGGTGGACTGATTCTTCTAGGAGTCTTCCTCGTCACAATGATGGAAGTGACAAATTCTCCAATGATCGCGAACGCTGCAAAATTCTTGATGGATACTGTTCTGCAGTCTGTTTAATTCTGGGAAGTGCGGTCAATCGAGATTGACGAAAGTTCGATCACACAAGCAAGTGGATTATTGTGCGTTCATCCACGCGCTCGCGCGCTGTGCTTGTATTTGATTTCCGTCTGAATGTCACACTGCGTCAACACGGTCTACGGAATTAAACAAGCGGTTGATGCTTCTTTCTGACGTAGAACATGATGAAGATGCCGCAGAGGATGATGCCTCCGCTGTAGAGTTGGGAGATGGTAAACATTGTTCCGAGTTGCCCCATTTCGTCGGCTCGGAGGAACTCAATCTGCACTCTTGTGAACGCATACAAGATGCAAGCCAAGGCAAAGACATCACCGCGATACTTGCGATACCAGAAGTAAATCGACGTCACGAACGCTAAGACGAATCCGTTGATTGAACTGTAAATCTGCGTTGGATGCAAAGAGAACGTGGCTGTCGAGTTGGGATCAACGAAGCCTCTGGCTGCGAGTTCAGCGAAAGTGACACTTCCGGCAGGGAATTGTATCCCCCAAGGCAAATCGCAGCGGTCACCATAGCAGCAACCGTTCAATAGGCAGCCGATACGACCGAAGCCGATGCCGATGAATATCGCGGGCGCCATGATGTCTGCGAATTCAAAGAAATCGACATTTTTTACCTTACAGAAGAGCAGGAAACCGAGTGTTCCTCCAAGCAGACCGCCAATCTGCACAAGGCCGCCTTCAGTTAAGTTGATCGCTGCGAATGCGGCTTCCTGAAGATGATTGGCATCTTTGAAAACATGTTTCCCGTACTGAATCAGGTACGCGATTCGACCTCCTAGAATTCCAATCAGCAGTACCCAAAGTGCGGCATCGAAGATGATTTCGGGATTGTGTCCTGCTGCTTTCGCTCGGACTGAGGAGAACCACATCGCAGTTGTGAAGCCGATGAGCATCATGGCTCCGTATCCATAGACCGGAACCCAGTTTGGAAGAATCTTCAGAAACGGAGCGAGACTCAAACCGATAATCGCGCAGCCCCAGAAGAGCCAGTTCATGGTATCGCCCAGGAACTCTTTATCTTTAATTAACCAGTGATAGCCAAAGATGAGCAATCCCAGAAAAATAGCAACCCAGCAAGCCCCGAGGTACGGAGGCTGATTGGGGAGATTGGTCCACAAGGACCAGGGCTGTTCAATCCAGATTCGAAAGAGTGTTTGGCGCATGTGTGTATGTGTTACGTGGTGTTTCCCCCAGTGGATTATCGGGGGCTAAGTGCCAATTTTCGTAGGGTGGGTGAAGTTCGTCGATTAAACAGACGGTGGGTTACGCAATTGAGTTCTTTTTCAAATTGAACTTCTATTACGTCACGTCGTTGAGAACGTAACCCACCGATTTCTAGATCGAATTGCTTCACCCACCCTACGGTTAAGGATTCTTTAATGTGATTCTACGGTTATCGATCAATCGTGTCTGCCCCACATATGTGGCGATAAGGGCGACCATTTCTGGTTGCGGATTTTCAAGTTCGTTGAGACTGTCTGGATCACGAATGACGGCATATTCAGGGCGAACATCTGAATAGGAGTTCAGATGTTTGAGCATTTCCTGTTCTATCGTAGAAATATCCGTTTCGCCCGATTTGAGTCTCTGCTCTCCCATTTCCAGTGCTTTGGAAAGACAGAGTGCCGTTTGTCGATGCTCGGTGCTGAGATATCGGTTTCGGCTGCTCATTGCCAGACCGTCCGACTCTCGAATGGTAGGGCAGATGATCATTTCGATGGGCATATTTATGTCGCGGACCATTTTCCTGAGGATTGATTGCTGCTGATAATCCTTTGCTCCAAAACAGGCGACATCTGGTTGAATGATGTTGAATAGCTTGGCAACGATGGTCGTGACTCCGCGAAAGTGTCCAGGACGGCAGTCTCCTTCTAAAATTGTTGACATGTCACCAACTTCCACCCAAGTGTCATAGCTTTCTGGGTAAAGAGCAGCGATTTCCGGCGTGTAGACGCAATCCACTCCCGCTTCCTGGCAGGCAGCGAGGTCATCTTCGAGCGGACGGGGGTATTTCCCCAAATCTTCCCCCTCTCCAAACTGCGTCGGATTGACGAAGATGGTTACCAACACGAAATCGACATGTTTTGAACATTCCTCGACAAGACTGATATGCCCCGGATGAAGTGCTCCCATCGTCGGAACGCAGCCAATTCGGCATCCCTGCTGCCGTTTCGCGGAGACAATCTCTCGAATTGCGTTTATTTCTCCAACAACCTGCATCGCTGCGTCCTTGACATTTTCGGTAGAGGATTACGTTGAGTAATTAGAGACTCAATTTGTAGAAACTCTTTTCATGGTTGAGTTTTCTGAAGAGGAAAATTGTAGCGATGAAGTGGTGCTCTCGCTGAGAATTTCTCTGAAAAGAATTGCGAATTCTCTCGATTGTGATCAATCACTTTCGTAGAATCAAACCAAGTGAACATTCGAACACATCAGCTACTTGATCGTAGCAAGTAATACAATATAAGGTCCATGCCGAGTATGACTGAAGAATCACAGACCGAAGTGCCAACAACTGAGGATCAAGAAGTATCGCAGGCAGTAGACCAGCCTGTTCTGCAGACTGAAGATCAACTTGTCACCCGTGCTCAGGAAGCACTTAGCAGTTGCAATTGGGTCATCGGCGAATGTGCCTCTGAATGGACGGAAAAACACTCCCGAGGTCGCACCGATGCTGATTTCGGTTCCATGATCGGTCTCAGTGGAGATCAGGTCTATCAACGCCGTCGCGTCTGGGAGACTTTCGCAGATGTTCATACAAACTATGACAATCTGAAATGGTCGCACTTCTATGTCTCACTGAACTGGGATGATGCTTCCGAATGTTTGCAGTGGGCGAACGAAATTCAGGCGACCGTCGCAGAGATGAAAGCATGGCGCAGATCACAGCACGGCGAAGATTTGTCCGAACCGGCAAACGAAGAAGCTCCATTTAGTGTTGCACCTGAATACCTGCAGGTTGGCGACAATATGATGAAGGAAGTCGCGGAGGTTGATTCCGAAGGACGTGCTCTCGTCGGAGCTGGTGTCAGCGGATCGGGTGGTGAGCGAGCAGAGACCGTCAATTCGGCAGCACGCGAATCTGGAAACTCAGACTACGCTCCATTCGGGAAAGGGGCACGAGGCGAAGTTGGAGAGAACGACAAACAAGAAAAAGAAGGACCATCTTCCGAAGAGATCTACAAACGAGCTTCCTCAGCTATCGAAAAAGTTGTCGTTGCTCTCAGTCCGGAAATGATTGAAGACTTCCGCGAAATGCCACTGGAACTTCAACAACGATTCGTCAATGCCGTTAAGAATTTGCAATCGCGAACTGCCGGGATGTCGTGAGATGGGCAAGGGGCTAGGGATCGAGGGGCAAGATATTGAAAGCGGAGAAAGTTTAGCTGCCCACTTCAAGTGGGCAAACCGTTGTGCTATCGAATAAAAAGCAACTCAAGATGGGGCTTATGTTGATCACAACTACGAAATTTCCGAACGAGCTTGCAATGAGAAAGTTCATCATAAGTGCTTCACTGATTCTGCTTCTATGCTCTGCGATCCATGGGCAGGACTTGCAAGAAGTAACCATCGTCAGTTCGCTGGACCAAAGTGAACAGCCAGCATTTGTGTTTATTCCGAAAGAGGTCTCAGAGCCGGTACCCCTTCTGGTGATGTTGCACACTTGGAGTGGTGATTACAAGCAAAAAAATCATATCAACATCGCGGTTGAGGAGTGCCGGAAACGTAACTGGGCGATGGTCTTTCCAAATTTTCGTGGTCCTAACTGGACACCGCAGGCATGTGGTTCTTCGTTAGCAGTTCAGGATGTTGTCGATGCCGTCAATTGGATGCAAAAAGAGTCTTCCATTGATGAGAAGAAAATCTACCTGACTGGCGTTTCTGGCGGCGGACATATGTCGATGTTGATGGCAGGCAAACATCCCGAAATCTGGGCAGGTGTTTCCGCCTGGGTAGGCATCAGCGATCTCTCAGCCTGGCACAAGGAATGTCAATCAGCTGGGCGAAACTACGCCACACATATCGAGAAAGTAGTCGGTGGTGTTCCTGGATCAAATGTAGAAGTTGATGCCCAGTTGAGAAGTCGATCACCAATCAATTTTCTGCAACGTGCGAAGGGACTTCCAATTGATCTCAATGCGGGAATTCATGATGGACATACAGGAAGCGTCCCGATCAGCCATACGTTGATTGCGTTTAACGCACTTGCCAAAGCCAATGATCAAACAAAGCAGCAAATTTCTTCCGCTGATATTCGTGAGATGACGCAGAAGCAAACAGTGCCAGATGCCTTGCAATTCGAAGGTGAGTCAGAGAAGCGAACTCACGAAGTGTTGCTCCGAAGAAATGCGGGATCTTCACGAGTGACCATATTTGAGGGCGGCCATGAAGGTGATTTACCGACTGCGATTGAATGGCTTTCGCAACAATCACGTTCACGTTGATTCGACAAGCCTTTTCAGCGTCAAAGCCAAGTGATCAACCTGTTGCTTTAAGTCATGATGCTGGAGAACATAATCTCGACCATTGAACTCAGGAGCAGTTTTCTTCCAGAGAGCACAAAGTTGCTCAGCAGCCTTATCGATGCTTCCTGCAGCGTAGAAACCTGCGTTCGCAGCGGCAAGAAACTGCTCCTCCACATTGAGTGATACAATCGGTACGCGTGAGACAGCTGCCTGCAAAAAAGTGTTGGGAAACCCTTCTAAAGCAGATGTGTTCACGAACGCAAACGCCTTTGAGAAAACCATGGGCATGCTCTCGAAGGGTATCTTCTCAATGAACTTCACATTCTCTGGTGCATTGTTTTTTAGGTCTGCTTCCAAGACATCATCTCGTTTATTCATGATGACTAAGAATGGAATCTCTGGACACAACTTCGCGGTTTCGATCAAGTCTTGTGGACGTTTATGAACGGGGTCTGTGCGACCGACCCATAGGGCATAGCGTTCAACTTCAGGATATAAATCTTGTCCTGGTTTTGATCCAGTTCTTTGATCCCAGGTCTCAACATCAATCGGATTTTTGATGAGTTCAGAGTCGCGATCAAAAACTTTTTTCAATCGGTCTTGTTGAAACTGAGTCTGGCAGAGGATCTTGTCGGCATTTTGAATCACCCAATAGCAGACATCGGCACTATCCCGATACGCACTGACGTAATCACTTCCGGGCAGGTAATTCTCATCGAGATCGCTGTCGGAACCGAGAAACAAAATCGAAGGAATCCCTTTTTCTTGTGCCGATGCAATGACAGAAGCGGAATGACTTTGTACCCCAAAGGTTAAAAGTACATCAGCTTCGACATTGTTCAAATTCGGTTCAGGCTGTCGCGGGTCGGTGCGTTTTTTGAAGACTTTAAGTGTCGCAAGTAGCGGAAGATAATAAGCATCAGAAAGGCGAGGCTGACGCAGTCTCATCCAGGGGAACGCATTGCTTCTTTGTAAACGAGAAATTAGCGAAGTCCGAATTTCGTAATAGGGATCAACAAGAGAGTGCATCTTGACCTTTCCATATCGATAATCCTTGAGATCATCCGTATGACGAACTAAGAATTCGACATCAAAACCTGGCATTTCTGCCAGAGCTTTGGAAAACGTCCAGGCACGTGTCTCGATCCCTCCGAAACTGCCATCAACCCGTGGTTCGATTGCCGGGTAAGCATTGAGAGCAACAAAGCAGACTTTAACTATCATGTTGTCGCGTGAACCGAATTAAAATGATGACGAGTGGAAGTGAATCACATTCTACAGGATATCAGATTCACCAACTTTACTTGTTGCGTTTCTGCTTCTCTCTCAAGATACTGCGTTCAATACATTTCGCCAAGTTTGAAGTCGACAACATCCTTGCGAGAACCACACCATTAATTACTCTCACACTTAAATACCTTGATCAAATTTCAATCCGGTGTGAATGTTCAGTCCTGCTACTTAGGTTTCTGGTTAATAAAGTTCAGAAAACATTGTTTGTGAAATAGATTCATTATGCTTGCCTGGCGCCTCGCAATTTCAGCTGTCTTAATCCCACTCGTGGCTGGGATTTTTTACTTTGACGCCCATAGCGGTTCGTCAGCGTTACTCTTGTTGGTCTTCGCTGAGGTTCTTGTCATTCGAAGTGTGTGGGAATGTGCGGATCTCTTTCGTGATCGCTCCAAAAAATTACAACTGCCAGCGATGTTTAGCTGCGCAGCTGCGGTTGTCTTCGCGGGTTGGATTCCCCATTTAGGTCAGAATGCTGTTGATGCCGGTGACCTGGAACTCGTTGGCTTAGTATACGCCTTCACGGTCATGTTGCTTTGTGCCTCGGAGGCGGCTCGATTCCGTGGACCGGGTGGGAACATCGAAACGCTCGGCACCGAAGTGCTGATTGTCAGCTATGTCGGAGTTCTGCTGGCGGTGACGAGTCAGCTACGTTGGGTCGCTGGTCACGAAGCTGGCTACCTCGTGCTGGGGTCGCTGCTTGTTTGTGCGAAGGGTGGAGATGTTGGTGCCTACACATTGGGTCGAATTTTTGGTGGAACGATTTTCGGCAAGTCGAAACTTGCTCCGAATCTCAGTCCAGGTAAAACTCGCGAAGGTGCAGCTGGCGCTCTGATTGGAGCAGGACTCTGCGGTTGGCTCTGGTTTCAGTTTGCAACACCATTCTTCAATGCAGAATGGGCTCCTCCAGCATGGTATTGGGCAATACTCTACGGCTGCGTGATTGGAGTCGTCGGACTGATCGGCGACCTGTGCGAATCTTTCCTGAAGCGGGATGCAGGACGCAAAGATTCCGCCCAACTCTTCCCCGGCTTCGGCGGCTTACTCGACCTGCTCGACAGTGTCATGTACGCCGGTCCCGCAGCGTATCTATTATGGACGATTCTGCCGTTAGCGACTTGGTTGTAAGATAGCTGGCGGGGCTGAGTAAATTCGAACAGCTGGTCGAATCTTATTGTGCAAATTCGTGGACGGCCAATCGATCCACCAGGGATGACCCACATGCTGTGTTTGTTCCACAATTGGAATAGGCGATACCGTAAGCTTCGCGTTGGTACTTGATGCTGGTAGAAATTTGCCTTCCGAAAAGAAGGTGAGCTGTTTGTCCTTATCGATCTTTGAACCTTTGTGATCGACTTCATCAGGAAATCGAAGCGCCCAAGTTTCATTGTTCCTGAGAAGTTTATTAGACGGCGAAGAGAACTGAGCATCCGGAAGCGGGAGGTCTGCTACCTTAATCGAACCGGACAAATCGTCGTTTGAAGTAGGTGCATCAATCGACTGCGCAGCCAGAGAACTTGCAAAACCGACAACCAATGAGAATACGAAGCAAGCTCGCATGAGTTGTTTCCTTACATTCATGAAACATGAATCGGCTAAGCTCTTCAAAACAGACATTGTTTGATGAGTGCTGATTCCAGTTCCTGTAAGTGGATTAACTTACGAACTTATTAGATGCGCCTCTAGGTCAGTTTTATGGTCGTGTCGCAATGGGCGCAGCGAGCGCGAAGTTTTCTTTGCTATCTTCACAGTGACCGATTCGCAGTTTCGGTTTACGATCTGCTTTCAATCCACCGCAACTCCGAAGTTGCCACGCCCATCCTTTCGCTCCGCTACACTCTGGGTCGTGCCACCAGATCGGCGACAATCTCAGTGTAGACATGCTTTGGAAACTAAAAAGATTCAGGTAGAATCAAATAGGACCAACAATCCTTCTAATTCAATTTCATCTGACAAACTTAATCGTGGCTGACGATGTTTGACGTTCAAATACTTTCTCCGGCGTTGTTGATCACGATTACCTTCTTCATCCTCGTTGGATTAGTAGTCGAATTTCAACATCAGAAACTTCCAAACTGGTTGACGGGGATGGGGCTGCTGATGGGATTGGCACTGATGAGCTATGACCGATTTTGGGGCGGGCATCTTTGGGGATTGTTTGTTGGTGTCGTCATTGGCGCTAGTTTATGGTCCTCAGGATTCGCTGGTGGAGGACTCGCCAAATTGCTGTTTGCGATTGGTTTGATCGGAGGTCCCACGCTGCCGATCGCCATCGCCGTTCTCAGTCTAGCAATCTGTGGATACTTTTGGATCTCCGGTGACAATTCGGACAACCCGGAGTCCATGACAATCAAAGGGTCGATTGTTTCTGCTGTTGGAGTCGCTTTGGCTGTTGGATGTCAGTTTTTTTCAATACAACAGGTCTTTGAGAGACTAGCGTGCCATACTTGCAGTCATCGGAAGGGTTATCTCCAATTCATTTCAAAAGGAAGATTAGCCTGAAAGTTTTGGGAAATGCTTCGAATTAGAGATGTTTCTATCAACACAGACGTAAGCTTTTACTCCCTGAATTCCTTTTCCCGATAAATACTGAGCAGACAAGCGATGAGTTCCATCGATGACCATCAGGATTTCGCTTGAAAGATCATCAGTAATTATAACCGGTTCCAGCCCTTCTGAGGTTCGTAAGTCGACTGGAGGCAAGTTTGTCTCTGGATTTCCGTTGCAGAAACTTGCAATGCGTGGGTTGCTTAAAGCACATTGTTGCAGATTGTGTAGTCGCCTTGGAGGTATGTCGCTCGGCAAGCCTTTTGATGGCCAGATTGCAATTTTGGCAGTATCAGAATCATCGAGCTCCACGAGCCATGCATGACATTCTTCAGGATGCCACACAGGCACACCCGTATCGAGAGATTCCAGGTGGTCCGTCACAGTCTCAATGTTTACCTCTTTGATAAGCTTCATGGATCACTCGTACTCGCTGAGCTTCAATTCTCTGACGACTCGTCCACAGCGGTTTGGTGCGTAGGATGATTTCCTGCTCCAGGTTGCCAAACTGGACGTCCAGAAGCTGCTTGCCGTTTACGGGCATCTTCAAGAATCGCTCGAATGTCTCCGTTGAATCGCTCAGAGATCTCACGGCGAGTTCGATGAATTTCGTCGATCACCGGATCAGAATTCGTTTGTCTCTGGATCATAGTCTATCATTTCTTCAGGAGTACAAATGATTGGAATTGGGATATGAATGACGAAATGAACCCGTTTCTAGGGCCATCCACTAACACTCCATACCCTGCCACCGGTCGAAGTTTGAATTACGATTCGGTGATTTCCATCGGGAGTCCCACGGTGTCAGCGTGTGTGTCGGAATCGCAAAATGCAACACATTGGCGGTTTGCTGTACGCCGTTTCAATTCCTCCGTACTGAGACAAAAGTATACGTTTTGCTGACATTCATTGCAGTAACGAACGGTGTTCTTATCGCTTGGGGCTAAGTCAGCCCATTGTTTTGGGCATCGCGTTTTGAATTTCACATCGCAGTTTCGGATGTCGGAATATGCAGCCCAATAGTGAAGTTCAATTAACGGAAACAGTTCTTCGCGAGGTGCCAAGTCATATGTGAATTTACGCTGTAGTATGAATCGAAGTTTGTCGAGCCCTGTCTCATTGTTAGCGTCGAGGTCACCAATGTTTGACGGTAATACAAGATGAAGAATTCCGTTGGTATCATCTACAGCTAAAACGCATAGTTCGTAAGCTACGGACTGCGGAACCCACTCAAGAGCAACTGCAGAGACAGGAAATGCGTTAAGCTGTTTTTGATCAAGCATTTTTTTAGCCAGTTAACTTTTCGTTCAACGCCGCAGTGAAGTTGCCCACTAGATGTGGGCAGCTAAACAGGTTGAATGACTTTGTTCAATTCTTTCTTCCGCTGTGGCTGACTTCTTTCCAGTAGGTTTCGAAGTTGAATTTGGGGCTGTTTTCGTAGTCGTGGCATTTGGAGCAGACTTTTTGTTCTGCTTCGGACTTCAATAATTGCAGACCTTTGCGGGCATCGATGAGCTCCGCTGTGGGAGCACCGCCGGCGGTTTTCCAGTGTTCTTCTAATTGAACGTGCTCCGCTGCGGGACCGTGGCAGTTTTCGCATTGATTGCCTGCCAGATGTTGTGATTGATCTACGTCCAAGAAGCCGGTTTTGAAACGTAATGCTGCTTGTGCATCCCAACCGGTTGTGTGACAAGCTAAGCATTCTGGATCCCATGCCCGGTCGACCCAGGTTGATTCTTGACCGGGGCGCCCTTTGGTCAGGCTCTCGATTGCATGGGCGTGTTTGGTTTTACTCCAGATACCGTACGCATACTGATGGCATTCTGCACATGTCTTTGCACCTGCGAAACTGTTGCCTGTGGGGTGACCGATGGAGAGATTTTCGTTGACCAGTTGTGAATACTGGTCTTTGAGTTCTTCCTGATAGTCTTTCATTAACTCAGTCATATCGGGATGAATCGCAAAGCGATCCATGTCGAGTTCGACAAGTTCGTGCTTTAACTTCTGATCTGCAAAGAGCCCGACAGCGACGACGTTCTTGCCCTTCTTGCCGACTTGAACAATCATGGTCTCGCCGACGTATTCGGGTTTGCTGCGCGGGTCTTCTGCACTGTTCGCTGTCACGACAATCTGGAACTCTGGGAACTTCTTTGCAAGTGCTTCGGATTCATCAATCTCTGCATGAGAGAGAAGGACAAGTAGGTCTGTTTGTTCTGATTTGAGTTCTTCGAGAGCTGACCGGAGAGACTCTTCAGCTGGATCAATTATGAGGACATTCTCATCGATGGCTGTACCCGTTTGAAGTAGACTCTTCACGGTACTGTCGCCAACCATGCCGACAACGCCGACCTTCATTTCGCCGACTTGTACAACCCTCGAGCCGATTACTCCCAAATTTTCGGTCCTGTAGAACGTGACATTCTCTGAGAGGAATGGAACATCATAACCTTGTTCGGCAGCGAGGTTTTGGTTTTCGGAAAAGAGAGTGTCAACACCGAGTAAGAGTTCTTCGAGTCCCAGTTGCAGCCCTTGGTATCCCATCTGATTGAGACCGCGCAACATATATCTGAATTTGATTTTCGACTGCGGATAGTTGACACGTTCCTGTTTAAGAATCCCGCCAACATCGAAAGCAGAGACTGACCAACCTCGGTTTTTCAGTTGTTCCATGAAGTCTGCTCGACGCGCGAAGCCACCCGATTGTCGCTCAGAACAACCACACGGTTCGAGGTATCCATGTTCATCGCCTGAGAAGACAAGAACAGCCTCGGGTTTGGTTGTCCACTCTTTCAGCATGGGTGTCGTTTGAGATGTCTCGTTAACGGTGGGAACAGTTCCCCCCCCTTTCTCGCCAGAAGGAGAAGCAGTCTTTTCACGACATGATGAGAGCAGACTTGTTCCCAAAAATCCTGTTGTAACGATTATGAGAGCGTATCGCTGACGGGTGGAGAATTTTTTTCTTAAAAACTGCATCACAATTCCATTTCATTGCAGTAGTAATTTGTGGAGGTTTGTTTGAGATCGGCAAGGATTGCCGAGCCCATTCTATTTTCACCGATATTGAGTGCAATGGAAGTGCTTGCAGCCTTTCTCTTGGCAAACTTTGTTGATTATTCCACCTATAACATCAGAGCGGAAAAGAGCGATTTCGTCGTAAGTCGTTGTCCGATGTGAACAACAAGAATGGTTCCTTTGGATGCGCTCATTATTCGGAGGAAACACAATGCAGTAGTTTTCGCCGAATTGAGTCGGTGGCTGTATGTGTTTCATCGCAATACCAAAGGGTGGAACGTCTGCAATTGGGGACTTCTTGTGCTCGAGAGAACCCACTAAGAGATCAGGAGTGAACTAGGATGCGTAAACTCAAGACGAGTGATTGGTTGCTGACATTAGCAGCCGCAGTGGGACTTGCTTCAACAGCAACTGCCCAAGAAACCATGATGGTGCAGCGGGCAGATGCCATTCTTGGTGGACCAGAACAGTCATTGATCCAACAAATCAATGGCGAATGTGCTCCCGCAGCACCATGTGCACCGAATTTTGACAGCGCATGCGACAGTGGATTGGGCTGCGACAGCGTTGGCTGCGATAGCTGCTATGTATTCGACACAGATTTCGCTTTGCAAAATCTTTGCAGCGATTGCTCACCTTACAGCGTTGGTGGCTGGTTGCAGATGGGTTATCACAATAAGTCAACCGGCTTATTCAACAACCGACCTGGACAGCTTGCAACACACCAAGCATGGCTGTTCGCTGAAAAAGTCGCTGACGGCAGCGATGGAGTTGACTTTGGTTTCCGTGCTGATGTCATGTACGGAATTGATGCTGGCGACACTCAGTCATTCGGCAACAATGCAGATCGCTGGGACAACGGCACCATGGACCACGGAGCTTATGGCTTCGCGATTCCACAGTTGTATGGCGAAGTTGCAGTTGGAGACTTGTCTATCAAAGCTGGTCACTTTTACACCCTGCTAGGGTACGAAGTTGTGACTGCTCCCGACAACTTCTTCTACAGCCACGCATTCACAATGTTCAACAGTGAAGCGTTTACACACACAGGTGCTCTAGCGACATACGCCGCAAGTGATGACCTCACCGTTTATGGTGGTTGGACACTTGGTTGGGATACTGGTTTCGATCGTTTCGGCGATGGTAGTAGCTTCCTGGGTGGACTTAGCCTGAGCGTTACTGATGAATTGACAGCAACATTCATCACAACAGTTGGTGACTTCGGTGCAATTGGCGAAGGATATTCTCACAGCTTAGTGTTGGATATGGCTTTGACCGATAACCTGAACTATGTCTTTCAGACAGATTTCCTAAGTGCCGAACTTGCTGGTGCAACGAATGAATCTTACGGCATCAACCAATACTTGCTCTACTCAATCAATGATTGCTGGGGAGTCGGTGGACGAGCAGAATGGTGGAAATCCAACGGTAACAGCATCTACGCATTGACCGGTGGTGTGAATTACAAGCCAACTCAAAATCTTGTGATTCGCCCAGAGGTTCGTTACCAGTGGGATCCAGAATCCGCTAACGCCGGAATCGCTAGCGATGGAGATGCAATCTTCGGAGTCGACGCGATCTTGACCTTCTAATCAACTTCGCAGTAACTATTGAAGACTGAAATTGAACCCCGATGGAAACTTTCCATCGGGGTTTTTGTTTTTAATGCAACACGTTGCTCTGTGTATTTCAGAGACATTCTGTGGTGCAGGTTTTGACCTGCTCCACTTTTCTGGGCTATTCTTTATGAGAAAATCAGCTCTCTGGTTGCGTGTATTATCTGGAATTAAATGACAATTATGTCATTTGCGTCAGAAGCCTAGAGGGATCGTCAACAATGAAGATCGGACTCAATGCTGTAAAGTCGCATCAAATTGTAGGCAGGCGGGCTACTGCCTACAAAAACTTGTTTCGCGATGCCAGTGCCGATCTGCTGCTGATTTTAGAGAATACGTTGACGGGTCGTCATTGAGTTAAGAAATGAGAGGTTGACATCTTACTTTGATCGACTTGTGTTAGTGATCACAGCGTCACAAAAAAACACAGGCAAAGCCAGTGGCACCCAATTGTAGGCCAAATTCAATTCATTCCGTCAGTGGCACATGGTGCATTGTGTTAGTAGCCAATCACAAGGATTCCTTGCAGCGGCAAGTGAAGTCTGCTGCTTGCATACATCGTGTCGAAAAAACGGAGCACTTTGTCAAAATCATTAGCGCCACGATAGTCGTTACGAAGAGCGATACCGAGGTGGTTGACGCCGTTCATCATACATGCCTGGAAAAGGTCTTTTAGAAATTGATTATTTGTCACTCCACGCCCGGCTTCGACTTCAAGAACAAAACCGGATTCGAGGTGATAGGCGTCTGCGTCAAACGATTTATCAACTTGACCGTTCAGTCCAAACAGTACAGGGACGTGAATCTTATCAGCTGCTTTCTTTCCGGTTTCGACTTGGAACCCAGCTGCTTCAAGATGTGGAGTGATTGCTTCTAGAACTCTGTTGCTGTCCAGTTTGTGTTCTGACGAGTCAATCTTGTCATTTGCCTCTTGAAATGCAGAGATCACAGTCGCCGCAATCAAAGGGGCTGTATCCGATTTGGGGTAGTATTGCCATTGGATCACGATGCGAACTTTTCTTTTCTGATAAACTGTTGGAGACTGCTTCAAAGGCGAGCGAAGCTAGTAGGGTACGCTTGCGTACCATTGATCGGGTAGAGATAGGTCCGCAGGGCAAACAATACGGCAACTACTTTGTTGGTTTCATCGAGTCCGTTTCGTCGATGATTTGGTCGCCTGTGACTTTCTTTTTGCCGGGGGTCTCTGTTTCCACTTGGGCATTGACTGTGGTGGGGCGTTGGTTTTGATTGGAGCGGGCGCGTGATTCTGAGATGTATTTCTTTCGCATCTCTCTTCGCTGAATCAAGACCTGACTGAATTCGAATGCCCAGTTGCGGCGGTTGCGGAAGGGGGCAAGCAGGTCTTGGACGTCGAGCATCGACTGCGGACGTTCGTCCGGGTTGACCGACATCATTTGGAAGACTGCGTCCGAAAGTTCGGGAGGGACATTGGGGTTACTCTCGAGTACGATAGGTCGTGGTTCCGTGCGGTGTGCTTTGACGGTCTCGACTCGTTTTCGGCCAGGAAAAGGTCGCTTCGCGGTGAGTGCGGTATAGAGGGTGCAACCTAATGAATAGATGTCGGCTCGATGATCAACTTGCAGCGAATCCCGAGACTGTTCGGGTGGGATGTAATCAGCAGTTCCTAAGCAGTCATGGCCGAAGATCATTGCTAATGAAAATTCGTCTTCGAAGCCCCCTTCGTCAGCGAGTGTCAGTCCGAAGTCGAGCAGTTTCGAATTTCCGTTGACTTCAATTAGGATGTTGTCTGGTTTGACATCTCGATGCACCATCCCTTGGCTATGCAGGTAATGCAATCCATCCGCAGCTTGGCAGATGACATCCGACGCAGCGTCCCACTTCATTGGTCCATTACTGAAGTTAATGCCCTCCAGCAAAGTGACGCCAGCTACGAGTTCCATGACCATGAACTCTGTATCACCATAGAGTTCTTGCAACATGCCGAACTCAAGAGTTTTGACCAGCTTGGGATGATCGAGTTTCATCCCTGCGCGTGCTTCTAGCTGAAACCTTGCTCGAATGCCGGCGTCGTGTTTGGTTTGTTCTCCGAGTAGCTTGATCGCGACTTTCTTTTCGGACTCACGATGTTTGCCGATATAGACGGTTCCCATGCCTCCATAGCCAAGGATGTCGACCAGAATGTAATCCTCGACAACCAGTTTTCTCGTGCGACCGTTTAATATTTCCTCTGCTTGAAAGAGAGTCAGCAAATTTTTGATGACGGTATGTTTGGCAACTTGCTCGTCTGACAACCCATCACGCAAACGAGTTGTTTGCAAGTATGATTCGAACTGTTCATTGGAGACAATTTTGCTGTTGTGAACTGTTTTCAGAAAAGGATGGAGAGTCGCTGGCATGGATATGTTGTTCTATCGAGCTTTGAAAATGATGTCATCTTGATGGGGCATCCCGTAACTCTTTCAGAATACGGTTTTTACATGTGACATGCAGTTTGAGTTCGTTGAACAGACTCCTTTTTAAGACCAATTGAGATGAGAAACACCTGATCGGTTGATTTTGTAAGCTGAACGCTCAAGGAAATGTTTATGAATCATAACATGTTGATGCCAGAGATTGAACAAAAGTTTTCCAGGAATTTCCAAAATTGCATTGGTAGTGACTGATTTGTTGGCTGTACTGCAAAAGTCCACGTGGTTCGCGCTCGAAGCACGACATCTGTTTCGGAATTGTCTACAGTAGGCAGGCAATCTCTATTTAAACTCTAAATACCGCATACATATGTCAGACTACGTAGAAATCGATGGCATCCGTCTCCATCTTGGTCATCCGGATCAGACAAAGGGAGAATGGATTGGTCAGCAAGAGGTTCTGAAGCAGTTGCTCGCTTGCTGGCTGGTTGTCGACAAAGTCGATTTACCGCTTGCACCACGCTTAGTAGGTTCACCAGGAATCGGAAAAACGACCTTGGCAATTGCGGGTGCTCGTGCTCGCAATCAAGAACTCTACATCTACCAATGTACGGCTGATACACGTCCTGAAGACCTGTTGGTCACGCCGGTTCTGGCGGAAAGTGGAAAGATTCAATATCAGGCTTCACCACTTGTGACAGCAATGATTCGCGGCGGTGTCTGCGTGTTGGATGAAGGGAATCGCATGAATGAGAAGTCGTGGGCGTCGCTTGCTCCGCTGCTGGATCATCGTCGGTATGTGGAGTCGATTGTCGCTGGAATTACGATTCCTGCTCACGAAGACTTTCGTTGCGCGGTGACGATGAACGATGACGAATCGACTTTTGAGATTCCTGATTACATCTTAAGTCGCTTGCAACCGACATTGCCGTTGGGGTATCCAGAACGCCAAGACGAGATTTCGATCTTGAAGTATCATCTGCCGTTTGCCGACGAAGAGATGCTCAATCTGACGGTCGAGTTCTTACAGCAATCGCATGAATTGAAACTGGACTTCTCAACCCGCGATGGGATCAACGTCTTGCGGTTTGCGATTAAGCAACTCGCAGCAGACCCTGATCATCCATTATCAAAAGATGAAGCGTGGTTGGACTCATTACAGAAATGTCTCGGTGATGATGCGATCGATTTGCAGTCATTGGCGGAGAAGAAGAGGCAATCTCTCGGTGGGAATGTCTTACCGATGGGCTTGGGTGATTTCTTCTTTGATCCGTCTCATCCTCTGCATCCCGATTACGATGCTGACGAAGACATCGAAGATGACGACGAAGATGATTTTTAAGGTTGTCTTGAAAAAGCAGACATGTTGCGAAACAGTCACGTCTTCCGAGCTGAAATGAGCTTCTTTCTCAAGGATTTGAGTCCGAAACTGGACTCAAATCACTCGTGATACATCAAGGTTTCATAATGTTTTATGAACACCGGAATGCTTTGATTTTTTTCACGCACCATGGGCTTTTCTAGCCTAAGTTCTTATCAGCGCTGTGCTGCTGAACTGACCCCTCAACCAGCTGAACAACGAGTTTCACTCCGTAAGTGGGTGTTTGAATCGTGGGTTGAGTGGTTTCAAGGTGAAAATCTCAGTCAGAGCAATGCGAGAGTAAGTACGTTCACGGATGGGATACCGGAAAAGGTTATGCGCGAGAGACAAGCAAAACTCGTTTTTGATACAGAAGAAAGCGTGGAATGCCGCCGCTTTCTGCATAATCAATGTATTGCAGATGTTTTAGACGTAATCGATCTGAATGATCATCGGTATCTAATCGTAGAAGACAAACAGGGATCTCTTCTGGGGATTGTTGAAACCGAAGATCTGTTGCAGAAGGCGACATCCGCTGACCCCGTTGAACGTCGTCGCTGGTGCGAAATGCCACTCGAAGCTGCCATCAGCGCTCGACTGGATACGTTTTCTCCAGAACGAACTCCGAATGATTTCAGTACACTGAATTCTTTGAAAGATATCAATGCGACAACGATATCATCGAGTGATGAAGATCTGGCAGCCCTCTTTTTAAACGACGATCTCTATTTACGCTGGAGTTCGATCAAGCAAATTTTGCACCACGCTCTTGTTGACACGGTCACAAATCTGCCCAATCGAATGGTCTTCGAAAGGCGTCTTACTGAAGAATGGCAACGTCTTCAACGGAATTCAAATTCTCTGTGCATCTTGTTTATCGATCTGGACTACTTCAAAAAAATTAATGACGAATTTGGGCATGGAGCGGGAGATCTTGTCCTCAAAGAGGTTGGCAGCACATTGCAGAACCAGTTGCGATCGTATGACCTCCTGGTGAGATACGGAGGAGATGAATTCGCTGCGATCCTGACCGGTTGTAGTGCAGCACAACTTGCGATTCCGATTCAGCGAATCCAGGAAGGTCTGCGTGATCTTAGCATTCAAGGTTTCGACTCTTTGCCTAAGCTCTCGTTGTCTATCGGTGCTGTGATCATCCGTTCACAATGCGATGTGCCGAGCGTGTCTGAACTTGTCCGTGCTGCGGATGTTTGTCTTTACGAAGCGAAGGAAAATGGTCGTGGTTGTGCGTACATTTCAGATTTAACCAGTCAAAGTTCGAAGCCTCAATTGATTGAGGGCGAGCATGTGAGTATCGCTAGTAAGAAGTAGCAGACTTCTTATCTAGCTGGATGCAACCATTCCAAGAAATGGATCACCATGGAGACACAGACAGCACTGAGAGAAAATTGGTCAGTAAATATCTGAGTGGATCAATGAATTCACTTGCTTGAGTCTCGTGCCTATGAAATAAACTCTTTCTCGCAAAGCTGCGAGTAATAATTATCTCACGCAGAGCCGCTGTGCTCGCTGAGGAAAAAATGAAATTCTGCGACTGTCCCTGACTCATGCTTTTTGAATCCCGACATCACTTGCTTTCATTACTTCGTTTTTTATTTCTCCGTGATGAACTTCTTTATTGACCAATCCAGGCTTCATTGTTCAAAGAACTTAATCTTTTCCCCAGAGACATTCTGCGATCCATTCCAAGTCTGATTGTTGCTGATTCATTGCAGTTTTAGGAGTGGTTGCACCGGCGGAATTGAGAGCGTTGACGACGATCAAACGCATGACGCTCGAAATGGGGGTCCCCGGGTTCTTGGAGAGAGACCGAGCGATGAGTGGATGGTTTCGATTGAGGATGAT
>JABJMI010000436.1 GCA_018659505.1 Planctomicrobium sp. | reverse complement strand
TCCGCTGCCACTTAAAACAACCTTCACTGTGCGTACCAGAATCTTGAAATCGTTCCAGGTTGTGCAGTGCTGCAAGTAGAAGAGATCGAAGGCTGCCTTGCGGCGGAAACTTTCGATTTCGTTATCGTACCCGTTGATGATTTGAGCGACTCCTGTCAAACCGGGCTTCAATCCGAGACGGTCGAGGTAATAAGGAATCTCTCCCGAAAGTTCCTGCATGAATTCTGGTCGCTCGGGTCGTGGACCAACAAGACTCATCTCTCCACGAATGACATTGATCAGCTGTGGTAATTCGTCCAGGCGTGTTTTACGTAGAAAGCGACCGATACTGGTGATGCGAACATCACCTTTGACTGCGAACTTCGCTCCATCTTTCTCTGCGTCATTTCGCATCGTGCGAAATTTATACAGAGTGAAATGCCGTCCATAAGCAAATTCGGTTCGACGATCAGATCCAATTTGTCTGCGATCCCCTTCAACTGGCAAGGGAGTATGTGATTCTCGGCGGTCTTTTCCTGGCTGTCGCAAATTGAGACCGACTCGCGTTTGCTTGAAAATCGCAGGTCCAGGTGATGTCAGCTTGACTAGAATTGCGACCAGCAACATCACTGGTGCTAGTAGAATCAAGAGTATGGTCGAGACGAAAAGGTCGAGTAATCGTTTACCGAAGCGTGTTTGAGCACTTAACTGTCCGATGTCTTTTCGCGTTTCTTGTGATTCAACTCGGCTGATCCACCAGACATCCGGAAATTCCTTTAGACCAGCGAACTCGATGACATCCTGCAGAGAGTGCCCCGAATGCAGTGCTTGATTCGGTACAGAAGAGACCACCGGAGTGGAGTTACGTTCCAGAATCGATTGACTACTCATTAACAAAACCTTGTATTTTCATGAAAGCAAAGCCTAATCATTGCTTATGGTCAGCATGCCTTATGATTTGTGGACATGCGCAAGCAAATTGAGGTCAATTACAAGATTTTTGAAGAAGTCTTTGTAGGTCAAGACTTATGTCGAGGCACTCGAATAAAGAGATTTGTTGAAGAATTGCATCAATTGATGCTCATTCTATTTTGATTTGCTGTCCCTCTTCACCATGGGCGAACCAGAGTGAGTTCGAGGCAAATTGTCCCTGAGCAAGAGATCGATTCGAGCCATCAATGATTACAGTTTTGAGGAAAATCTGGATTATAAGAGGAATCGCCAATCATTCATCTTGATTGCCCAAACAATCAAGTCTTCACAATACGATGACTTGCAGCCTATAATGCAGCGAAGATAGGATTGAGTTAGATTCTTAAAGTCGCCAAGACGAAAACGAACACACAATAAAGACAAAGCGATCCGAGCTACAATAAACACATGGGCGTAATTGCCTTGTGTAGTCGTCTCGAATCACACCAGCGAAGCATTTCACAAAGGACAACTTTGATGCGTAGACGCGTTGTCATCACCGGAATTGGCTGTGTCACTCCAATTGGGAATGATGTAAATTCAACTTGGGACTCGCTGAAACAGGGGAAAAGTGGGATCGATTTCATCACCCATTTTGACGCCTCTGGTTTCCCGACGAAATTTGCGTCGGAAGTCAAAAATTACCAGCTCGGTGACTACATCGAGAATCCTGAGCGATTTCAATACGCAGGGCGGAATATCCGCTTCGCAATTGGTGCTGCTGTCCAGGCGATGAAAAACTCGGGACTGAACGACGAGAAATTCGACCCGACTCGCTTTGGAGTATACTTAGGAGCCGGTGAAGGTCAGCAAGATTTCTACTTGTTCATGCAACTGATCGCCAACGCTCAAAAGAACGGCGAATTCGATATGGAGCAGTTCACTCGGGAAGGATTAGAACGACTCAATCCTGAGGAAGAACGCGAGCAAGAACCGAACATGCCCGCCGGTCACTTGGCAGGTTTGTTCAACGCTCAAGGTCCGAACCTCAATTGCCTAACGGCGTGTGCCGCTTCCAGCCAAGCACTCGGAGAAGCGACAGAGATCATTCGCCAAGGCGAGGCGGACATTATGATGTCCGGTGGAGCTCATAGCATGATCCATCCGTTTGGAGTGACAGGCTTCAATCTTTTGACAGCTCTCTCGACTCGCAATGAAGCTCCGCAGACTGCCTCACGACCATTCGATAAAGAGCGTGATGGTTTCGTGCTCGGTGAAGGTGCAGGAATTCTGATTCTTGAAGAGCTTGAACATGCCAAAAAACGTGGAGCAGAAATCCACGGCGAGATCATCGGCTATGGATCAACCGCTGATGCGTATCGTATCACCGATATTCATCCGGAAGGACGTGGCGGAACCGCTGCCATCAAGATGGCATTGAAAGACGCAGCCACAAACACCAATGAAATTGACTACATCAACGCTCATGGAACGAGTACAGCGGTCAACGATAAAGTCGAAACGCTGGCGATTAAACAAGCTCTCGGAGATGACGCTTACAAGACTCCTGTTTCGAGTACGAAAAGCATGATGGGACACCTTATTGCGGCCGCTGGGAGTGCAGAAGCGATTGTTTGCCTGCTCAGTATGAAAGAGAATTTGTTGCCGCCAACAATCAATTACAATACGCCCGATCCAAATTGTGATCTGGACTACATCCCCAATGCTGCCCGAGAAGGCAAGGTCGATAAAGCTCTCTCGAATAGTTTTGGGTTCGGCGGTCAAAACATCTCGTTGATCTTCTCACGATTCAATGGCTGAGAAGAAGCTATCCAGATCAATTTGATTGACTTCAAAGCTCGGTGCTTCACAGTACCGGGCTTTTTCAATGTTTATTGCATTCAATCCAAGCTCAATTTCCCTAGCAGACTCCACACTATTACCTTGCTAACAGCCAACCGCTAATAGCTAACAGCCATCTATCCCATGATTTACCTCGACAATAATTCCACAACGCCTCTCGCTGACGAAGTGTTTGAAGAGATGCTAGCGGTTTCCAATGTCGCATTTGGAAACCCTGGGAGTCGACATATCGCTGGGAGGAAAGCAAGGCAGGTTCTTGAGGATTCACGGGAGCAAATTGCTCAACTCTTAGATGCTAAACCTGACGAGGTGATCTTCACAAGTGGAGGAACTGAATCATCAAATTTGGCTATCAATGGTCTGACAGTAGGTCGAAAAGGAACGGTCATTCTTCCGCCGGGAGAACATCCTGCGACTGTCGAGCCGATCAAGCGTCTGGTGCAAGGTGGATGCCAGCAACAGAAATTAAAACTGACCACTGTTGGTCAGCTCGCTGATGATGCTTTCGACGATCTCGATATCTCAGAAGCGATCCTTGTCACTGCGATCTATGCCCACAATGAAACTGGAACAATCCTTGACCTGGAAAAACTCTCTCAATTGTGTGAAGAGAATCGTGTTCCGTTACACATCGACGCAGTCCAGGCAACGGGGAAGATTCCAGTTTCGTTTCGGACTTCGGGGGCTTCTACAATGTCGATCGGAGCACACAAGTTCCATGGTCCACGCGGGATCGGTGCCTTACTCATTCGGGACGGTGTCAAAGTCTTTCCGCAACAAGTTGGAGGATTTCAGGAGAACAGTAAACGTGCCGGGACCGAACCAGTCATGCTCGCAGCTGGAATGTCAAAGGCATTAGCAATTTGTTGCGAGGATTTAGATCAGCGACAGCAGAAACTAGAATCGCTTCGTGATCAACTTCAAACTGGTCTGCAAGAGACTTGTGGGAAAACGGTCATCAATGGTGATCTTAGTTCAAGATTGCCGAACACTTTGAATATCGCTTTCCCAAGTTGCGATGCTGAAGCATTGCTGGTTGCACTCGATTTGAACGGAGTCTGTTGCTCCCACGGAAGTGCTTGTGCCAGTGGTTCGTCGGAACCAGCACCGATCTTACTCGGTATGAATTGCCCACCAGAAGTCTACAATTCTTCGCTAAGATTTTCCGTCGGTATTCAGAATACAGCCGAGGAGATCGCGAGTGCAATTGAGATCGTAAGTCAGACCGTTCAACGGTTACGACAAACTTAAGATGTGCCTGTCAATTAGCCCCCGGTCAGTGACCGGGGGACTGAAGATTATCAATTCAGACTCACGTACGTCGTTTCGATTTCAAGTGCTGGATGACTTTTTCGAGTTCGTCTGCTGAAACAGATCCATCTTGATCGAGGTCAATTTTCTTGAAAGCGTTCTTTAGAATCGGGTGAGCTGCGGCTTCTTTCTTGGAAATGCTTTTGTCTTTGTTTGTATCAGCCAGTCCAAGAATTGTATCGACGTTGAGCAGCGCTGTCGGTACTGAATTCGCTTCGTCTGATTCCTGCGGATTGACTGGCAGCATGACATCATAATAGCCCAACATCATCTCATTCCAGGACTGATCTCCCCAGCTTACCGTTGCTGAGGGATCAGGGTTAGCGAGGTTGTCTTCGCTGTTGTCGAACTTTGCTGTCCCGAAGAGTCGTGTTCCTGGAGGGAATTCTCGCGGTTCTCTCAAGCGATACTGTGTCTGCCAGTTGAAGTCGTAGTGAGGGACATCGAGCAACACTTCACGTGAACCATCAGGAAAGATTGCTTCGTACTTAAAAGCTTTTCCTCGTAAGTGCATGTGCGGAGACATCGCAACCAATTGCAAGTTTGGAGGTGAGGCCCCCGATCTCGCAGTCACAACTTGATCGTTATTGAATGGCTCTAACTTGAAGCTCTCATTCGCGACATACATGGTTTTCACTTCATGAGTGACAGTCTCTGGGTCAGTGAAGATGAAACCTACTCGACTTAAATCTTCCTGCTCACTGCCAATGGGGGTGTAGTGCATTTCGAAGCGGAGTGCCGATCCGGCCGTGATCTTCTTTGCGACCCCGGGTAAGAATTTCTGCATGCGTAGTCCTGGAACATAAGCGCAAAAGAACTCATGTTCGCGTGTCCCTTTCCCCTTGGGGTGGATGTACACAATGATGTGATGAACAACTTCACGATTTCCTGGCTGAGCTTCGGCTCCGGTGATCCATTTATCTTCTTCGAAGTTCGTTTCGACCCAGAACCGTTGATACGGAATCCCACGCGGACCAGCATCGGCAGCGACCTGAAACGGCTTGTCTGCCATTTCAAAAATAACGTCTGGTTCTTCAGCTAGCTGCCAGCCGCTTACGAATTCGAGAGGTTCAGGCAATTCTTTCGGATCACCTTCTGGGGAACCGTTCTTCACCCATTCGTAGATCAACTCTTTTTCTGATTTTGTTAAACTGCAATCGTTGAGAAATTCACCATGTTTGGGATCGGCGTGCCAAGGTGGCATGCGTTGTTCTCGGATCACTTCTTCAATCATTGGTCCCCAACCGAGAACGTCTTCGTAAGACTGAAGTGTGAAAGGAGCGATCTCCCCTTCGCGGTGACAACTGACACAGTTTTTCTGGAAGATTCTGGAGATTTGATTTGAGTATGTGACCGAACTCGATTCATCAGGTTTCTGTGCTCGGGCAATCAAACAACCGAGAGGTTCCGTAGTTTTTACACTGACTTGCTTGCCTGCGAGGAGTTCATCAAT
>JABJMI010000213.1 GCA_018659505.1 Planctomicrobium sp. | reverse complement strand
CAAGCAAAACAAAGACGACATAAAAGTAGAGAGAATACTCTCCCGGTCGAGTCGCTCACATCCACTTGACCGGGTTCTTTTTTCAAACCAGCGCTCCGCTTTTCGACCGTCGAGCGCCACGTTTTCTCACTGACGTCTACAGCAGGAGGGTTGATGGCGAATACAGGTATTGATGAATCGATAAGAGACACTTTTCAGACTTCATTGAAGAGTTCAGCGCTACATGCCCCGAAAGAGTTAGGGAACGGAAAATATACTCTGCCAATTTTCGCAGCCGCTTGGGCTGCTGGTAATCTCTTCGAAGGAGTCCCAGTCGCTGAGACGGCGGGGGAATGGGGAGAGCGTTCGATCCGCAGCATCTTGGTAGGTGCTCCTCCTATGCTGGCGCTGCAATCGTTGACGGGAGCGTCTCGACCAGGCGAATCTTCGTCTGGTTCGAGCTGGATGCCTTTACAAGATAACAATGGCGTGAGTGGTCATTCATTCATGGGAGCGGTTCCATTTCTGACAGCAGCACAAATGGCTGACGATCCATGGGCGAAAGCCGCCTTATATGCCGGGTCAACGCTTGTTCCGTTATCACGGGTCAATGACGACGATCATTACGCATCGCAAGCATTCCTCGGCTGGTGGGTCGCATTCCTGGCAACTCGCGCCGTCGACCACACTCAATCAGGAAAATCCAACTGGAGCTTCACTCCCTGGATGACTCCAGACAGCACAGGAGTGAGAGCCGAAATTCGCTATTGAAATATTGATCGCAATTGACCTGTCACAAGTAGAATGCATGGGGTAGCATGCCTTCCTTTTTTAGTATTCGTAGGTTGCGTGAAGTTGAGCGGAACCCAACACTTTGGAGGTAAAAACGAATGCCCAGCTACAGAAAGTTGAAATGAGTCAAACGAGAATTTTGGGTTCCCTTATCCTTACCTCCATTTGCTCCGTCCGATCTTCGGTTTCCAAAAGATGCTAGTTAAGGTACTCAGAGACATGCCTGAAAGAAGCTCACGATGAACATACCATTGTTCTATTTCTTAACAACTACGGCAACGCTCGTGGTGTATTTTGCGATTCGTAGCTCTCTCAGTTTGAAACGTGATCTCGAACGGAATCAGGCTTCGCTTCCAGAAAATTTCCGCAACCCGATATCGTTTATTTTTGATGCTTCGGCGGATGAACCCGCTATAAAGAAGCGACAGAAGCGTATCGTCTGGCTGATCTGCTTAGCTATTATGCCTTTTGGGCTCGCACGACAAATGCTTAGGATCACACCACTGTGATGTGTTGTTCTTACTGTTGTATTTCAAGGAAGCACTCTCTTTACTGGATTTCTTCTTGGAGATGATGTCGTCCAGGATTTTCCCGAGTGAAAATTGTGGTTTCTTATTGATGGCTGTAGATAACTGTTCGACATCTGAAACGCGACGGCGGACATCTTCGAGGTCTTTGCCGTAGGCGTGTCTATATATCTGCACGTTGAGTCGATCCAATTGGTAGACGCGAATCTCCACGCTGACGGCTGTCGTTGTGGCTATCTTCACACACTCTACGATTACTGACCAACTGCCGGCACTGACGCGACGATCTTCGAGATGACTTCTTCAATCGAGATGCCTTCGGCTTCGGCTTTGTAATTGAGGAGGACTCGATGCCGCAGAACGGGCTGAGCGACAGCCTGTACGTCTTCCATATTGACGTGCGAGCGACCGCTAAGGAGTGCTCGTGATTTGCCTGCGAGGATCAAGTATTGCGAAGCTCTGGTGCCTGCTCCCCAGCTGACGTATTTCTCTACGACTTCTGACTGCCCCGGCTGACCAGGGCGGGATGCCGCTGCGATCTTTACTGCGTATTCAATGACTTCTTTGGCAACGGGAACGGTTCTTACGACCCGATGAAATGCGATCACATCTTCACCGCTGAAGAGAGCAGAAATCGGTTCGGGGGTTCCTGATGTTGTTCGCTCGACCACGGCAACTTCATCGTCTAGGTTCAAATAATTGATGACGACGTTGAACATGAAGCGATCAAGTTGAGCTTCAGGAAGGGGGTATGTCCCTTCCATTTCAATCGGGTTTTGTGTCGCGAGCACAAAGAAGGGTTCTTCGAGTTTGTATGCTTGACCGGCTGCGGTGACCTGATGTTCTTGCATCGCTTCCAGGAGT
>JABJMI010000678.1 GCA_018659505.1 Planctomicrobium sp. | reverse complement strand
AGTAATCAATGGCAATTCAACGCCAAAGTCTTCAAAAATCTCTTTGAATTGTGGGACGGCCATTAGCAGGAAACCGGTCACGACGATCATCGAAAAAAGGATTACGAAAACCGGATACAAAATACTGAGATAGAAGCTTTTCCAGAGCGTCTGAGTCTTTCGGTTCGTTGCTAAATACTCTTCAAGCAAGAACGGCAGTCGCCCAGTTTTCACGCCGGTGATTACAATTTGACGTAAGTCTTCCGGAAGTTCTGGAATCTCAGAAACGGCACTATCGATATTTGAGTTGCGCTCTATCGCTGCGGAAAGCTTTAACAACCCCTTACGATCTCTCGCAGAAAAGACTTCACTCGCCGCTGCACGCAACCCGGCAGCGACGGTCACAGACGTCAATTGACGCGGCGGATCGCTTTTTGAAGTATCAGGTTGTGTCTGATCAGAATTCAAAATTTGCTTTCTTAGATACTTGGAGGGTCCGCTGAGTGATGTGAGGTAACCAACTGTTGGCATTACGTCTTACAAAATACAAGCACGCAGCGCAAGCAAGTGGGTCACAGCAGTTTATGCCCCACTCGCTTGCGCGTCGTGCTTGTATGAAAATGAATTCACTCAATGCTATATCCAACAGTAAAATACCCCACAACGAACCCTACATTAAAATTTCCCACTACCCTCTTGATTCTTTTTCTAACTTAATACTGTGCCAGCTTGCTCCATAAATTGACCAGTGGTCCAAAGACTGTCAGGGCATAGAGCAACGTCACTGTTCCGCCGACGGCGATCACTGCTGTTGATGGAACCACCTGGCTTAACCAAGTTGCGCGTGACCTCGCTCGATCTTGATAAAAGTTTGATGCCTGTGCTAAGGCATTCCCTAAGTCCGAATCTCGGTGACCGATGAGCAGTAACCATTTCAAAAATTTTGGGAACGCAGTCTGCCGTTCGACAGCGAGATCAATCTCTTCTCCATTCGAAATTGAATCTGCCAATTGAAGAGTTTGTGTTCGTAAGTCCCCGGGAGAGATTGATTCCCCAGTCAGCCGTAAAGCATGAGGCAAAGGGACTTCATAAGTGACGAGCAGTGAGAGGAGGTGTGAAAAATGAGCGATTGAAAAATCGTTGATCACGTTGCCAACACCAGGAATCCATTTCAGACCATTTAAGGGAGAGAGCTTGCCACTCCGCCACAATAACGACATCGTTACCAAAAAAAACACTCCCAAAGTAGCAAAGTGGATAACAGTCAGATGAAAACTGTTCGCCACCGACAGCCAGTATGGAAACTCAATGTGTAGCTGCTCATATAAAGATGCGATGCGTGGCATCATCGTGGCAATGACGACTCCCAGTAATCCAACAGCGAGGAAGATCACAATTAAAGGATAGATTAACCCGATTTTCAGAGACTGCCTCAAGCTGGTTTGCATCTCGGTGAGATTTGCAACGTCTGCCAAAACGGCTTCACTTTGACCGCAGCTGAGACCAGCTACTAGAATTGCTCGAAAGACTGGTGGAATCGATTTCTCTTCGGAACATGCCTCTGAGATTGTGGCACCTTGTTCCAGTCGCTCCGCAATATGTACCGCTGCGGACTCAAGCCTATTTTCAAACCCTGCCGAGACGTTTCTCATCCCCATATCAAGTGGCACACCAGCAGCGATCATTGCCTGAATCTCTCGACTCAACACAATAATCTCTTCAGGTTTAAGTTGACTCCGCTGCGGAGTGGAATCGTGCGACATAGTGCGAGTTTATTAAGTTTGATTTCATTCGTGCTGTTCATGCCCGCAAATAGTTTTGCGTAGATCTTAGCTTACAGCTACGAAACAGATCGTGTACACCTATCAGAATCCGTTTTCGTATGAAGTATTCAGATATCTTGCGATCTCTATCATGGTGGTATTAGTACGAGCGGGTTCTTAAATCCGCTGGAGAAATCTGAAAGAATTCCTGAAATAGGTTCTTTGGGTCTTCATTCCAAGAGATGAATCACCACGGATACACGGAGAGCACAGAGGAAAGCACTGAGTTCGACGCTTCGATTCTCATTTCTCCGTATCGCAGTGCCTCCGCGGTGAATTTCTTGTTTATCAATTCAGCCACAGGGTGGCTGGGGACAATCTGCGATTTTGGATTTCGAGAGTTTAGAGAAGGTCAAGCAGATTGCCCCCAGATCGTTGATCCTTCAGCTACTGCGGGCAGATTGCTGATACAGATCATCAAAGAATTCAGACTCATGCCAGCAATCTGTCCCCAGCCACCCTGATAACCCCTGAATATGAAGGTGACCAATTAAGCAGAACGTGAGGGAGACTCAGCCATTT
>JABJMI010000509.1 GCA_018659505.1 Planctomicrobium sp. | reverse complement strand
TTGGTCACCCGATCCACAAACCGTCACTCCGTGACGATACGCATGGCGTGGATATCCTTACCTTGGGTTAAAAACCTAAAGCTATCACAAGAAGTGACTCCGGCACATTGCTTTTGCAAACAACCTATCAAATTCAATCTTAAGTAATCCTCGCAAAATCGCTTATTCAATTGAAACTTGATATAAACCATATTTCGTCAGAGACACTTTCGCTTCGCTTTCTCCGTGTCTCAGTGCCTCCGTGGTGATCTTTCCAAATCACCAAACCTCGTTGAAATTAGAATCGATCAAGTGAAGTACGATACAATAATTATTGGTGCTGGAATGTCTGGCTTAGCTGCCGGAATTCGTCTTGCGTATTACGAAAAATCTGTCTGTATTCTTGAACGGCATACAACAATCGGCGGGTTGAATTCTTTCTATCGGCTGCGCGATCGCAACTATGATGTCGGACTGCACGCGGTGACGAACTACGCTGCACCGGGGACCAGAACAGGTCCGCTGGCGAAGTTGCTGAAGCAATTACGATTGCGATGGGATGATTTCGACCTGTCACCGCAAAAAGGCTCGACTGTTGTTTTCCCGGGACACAAACTCGCCTTTGATAATGATTACGAGAAGTTTCTTGATGATGTCTGCGCAGAGTTTCCTGAACAGGCAGACAATTTTCGCCGACTGGTCCAACAGGTCGAGGACTTCAATGAACTCGATCTCTCACAGAAACCGGTCTCGGCGAGAAAGGTTCTGGGGGAAGTTCTAACCGATCCGTTGCTGATCGATATGTTGCTTTGCCCGCTCATGTTCTACGGTTCCGCACTTCCGCATGATATGGACTTTAATCAGTTCGTGATCATGTTTAAAAGCATTTTCAAGGAAGGCTTCGGGCGTCCGTACGATGGTGTGCGACAAATTCTCAAAACTTTAACTCGTCACTTTAAGTCGCTGGGTGGCGACCTCAAGCTGCGACATGGTGTGCAGGAAATCATCATCCGAAACGGCAAGGCAGTCGGTGTGATTACGGATGATGGGACAGAAATCGAAGCAGAGAACGTCCTCTCTTCCGCGGGAGTTGTTGAGACATATCGCATGTGTGGGCAGAATCTCCCGACTGACGATGTGAAACATGGCGAAGTCTCCTTCAATGAAGCGATCTTTGTGCTCGACCAGCAACCACATCAGCTGGGTCATGATGAGACAATTGTCTTCTACAACAATGAAGAAAAGTTTCATTACGAACCGCCAAACGATCCCTGCGATGTTCGCAGCGGAATCATCTGCTCACCGAACAACTTCCAATACGCTGATGATCAGGAATTGGAAGACGGTTTCATACGCATCACCGCTCTTGCGAATCCAGACTACTGGATGAATCTGCCCGACGAAGACTACTACAAACAGAAAGAAGTCTGGACCGAGAAAACGGTCGAATCGGCACAGCACCATATCCCGAATTTCAGGGACCACGTGATCGATGTCGATGTCTTCACACCGCGCACAATCAAGAAATTCACCGGACACTTAAACGGTGCAGTCTATGGTGCTCCCGTGAAAGTTCTCGACGGTTCGACCCCAATCGACAATCTGTATCTTTGCGGAACAGATCAAGGCTTCCTGGGAATCATCGGCTCAATGCTTTCAGGGATCACGATGGCAAATAACCATTTGTTACGGTGAGTACGCTGCCTTCAATTAAGCGGTTCTCAGGCATGTCGGGCTGACCTCTTTGGCTGTTGCTTGCTTCGTTTCCAAGCAACAGCCATGATGTGTACTTAATGTGAAAAAGTCAGTGATTGGCTTCTTAAGACATCAAATATCTTACAGGTTGTATATGAAAATCTTGAACTACATTCTTTTTGTTGCGTTGTTCTGTGCGGTCTCTCAGGCGGACGATCAATCTGCTCGAGAAGTTCATCCAGACGTCCCCAAAGGAAAAGTAACCGATGGAGTTTTCACAGAGAGTAAGATTTTCCCCGGCACTGAGCGAGCTTACAGCGTGTACGTTCCTGCACAGTACAAAGCTGATCAACCTGCCAACCTGATGGTCTTCATGGATGGCAAGAACTACGCGAACCCCAAAGGCTCGTTTCGTGTTCCGATTGTCTTTGACAACTTAATTCATCAAAAAGAAATGCCGGTGACGATCGCTGTCTTCGTCAATCCAGGCTCGATTCGTGCGACCAAGCCGAAGGCAAAATCAAGGAGTAATCGATCGTTCGAGTACGACTCGCTCGGGGCTCGTCATGCCAATTTTCTTATTGATGAATTTCTGCCTATCGCTTTGAAGGATCTGAATGTTTCAAATGACCCAAGTCAAAGAGCTCTCTGCGGGATTTCTTCCAGCGGGATTTGTGCGTTCACTGTTGCTTGGGAGAAACCAGAACAATTCGGAAAAGTTCTTAGTCATATTGGAAGCTTCACAAACATTCGCGGAGGTTGGGCGTATCCCGGTCTTGTTCGCAAATCGCACAAGAACCCCAAGGCAATCAAAGTTTATCTTCAAGAAGGCAAGGACGACCTCAACAATTTACATGGAAACTGGCCACTAGGAAATCGTGACTTGGCTGCCGCTCTGCAATTCGCTGGTTACCACTACAAGCTCGTGATGACTGAAGGTGGCCATAGCGGGAAATGGGGAGGAGAAGAATTCCCGGCAGCTGTAAAATGGCTCTGGGATGAAAACTCTAAAGCGACTCACCTCCCTTCGACCGCTTCAAAGCCTAAATGGGAACCGCATCCCGATGCACTTGTCAAAGAAGGCGTCCCACAAGGAACGGTCAAGCAGATGAAACCGTGGGAATCTAAAATCTTCCCTGGAACGATTCGTGATTGGTCGATTTATGTGCCCGCACAGTACAACAAAGAGAAGCCAGCTGCGCTGATGATCTTTCAAGATGGCGAGCGGATGCGAGACATTAAAGGTCGCTGGCGGATTCCGACTGTCTTCGACAATCTTATTGCCAGCGGAGAAATGCCGGTTACGATTGGAGTCTTCATCAATCCCGGACATCACAAGGCAAAACAACGCCAAGGCAACAAATCCTCCAATAGAAGTTTTGAATACGATAGTCTCGGAGCTCGTTACAGCCAGTTTCTTCTCGAAGAGATCCTTCCAGAAGTTGGAAAGCATTATAGCATTTCAGATGACCCCGAAATGCGTGCCATCGGTGGTTCGAGTTCAGGTGCGATTTGTGCTTTCACAGTTGCCTGGGAACAAGTCAATCAGTTCCGAAAAGTTTATTCGAACGTCGGCAGCTTCACCCATTTGCGAGGTGGAAACATCTATCCCGCACTCGTGCGTAAAAGTGAACCGAAACCGATTCGCGTTTACATGGCAGACACCAGTGGAGATATCGACAACGCCTATGGCAGCTGGCCCTGGGCGAATCAACGCATGGCGTCCGCACTTAAATATATGGGCTATGACATCCGTTTCGACTGGGAAGAAGGCTACGCCCATAACTCTGATTACGGGAGTTCAAGATTTCCCGATGCAATGAAATGGTTGTGGAGAAATGAAGAACACAATCCAGAAATCGACACCAGCGGCGATTTAGGTGGCGACTTAACCTTGTTGAATTTACTTGTCCCTGGAGAAAACTGGGAAGTCGTCGCTGACAATCTCGGATTCTCAGATGCTCCCTGTGCGGACGCGGAGGGCAACTTCTACTTCTGTGATATGCGTGCCCCAGCGATCTATCGTGTTGATGCAAAAGACGGAACGAAAACTCTTATCGCAAAAGAGTCGCTGAGCGGAATGGACTTCGGTCCTGATGGTATGATCTACGGTTGTGAAGGGAAGCAAAACCGAGTGGTTTCCATCGATCCAAAATCTGGCAAAGTAACACTGATCGCAAGTGGCGTGACTCCGAATGATCTGACCGTTTCTGATGATGGTTATATTTTCATTACAGAAACAAAGGCTCAACAGGTCACTCGAATCAACATCACGACTGGCGAATCAACACCTGTCGACACTGGGATTACAAGACCTAATGGAATCGCACTCTCGAACGATAGTGGAACGCTCGCTGTTTCAGATTCTGGTGGAGAATCGACCTGGACCTTCCGAGTGAATCTTGAAGGCGAACTCGACAGCAAAATGCCGACCATGCCGATGCGACGGCCGATCAATCCAAAAGGAGAATTTAACTTCAACGAAGAACCACCTTACGTCGCAGCATCACGTGGCGACGGGATGGCAGTCGACTCGAAAGGTCGCTACTACGTGACAAGTGCTTTGGGAATCCAGATTTTTGATCCGACTGGACGACCATGCGGAGTTTTACCGAAACCAGACGAGACTCAACCGCTGACGAGTTGCACACTCGGCGGACCAGACCATAGCACGCTTTACGTTACAAACGGTTCGGCAATTTATTCGAGAAAGCTAACGGTCAAGTAAATGGTTTCAGAGGTTCTGCCTGCTATTTAGCCCCCGGTCATCGACCGGGGGAAAGCAACGTTTCGTAAGAATTGGAGTAAGAAGAGTCGACAAAGTCATGGATGATTTACATAAAGACCAGTATCAATTTACGTTCTATGACCGTGTCACCCTACCACTGGTGTGGGTGGTACTGGGAGGAATATCTTTAATCACAATTGATTATCGAATCGGGCGGTTTTTCAGTGTTTCTGAATTGCCAGATGAACTCGAAGATTTTGTTGATGCAGCTGAGCACTTCGGGACACCATACGGACAGATACTCGCACTGCTTTGTCTGTTCGCTGCCACAAGTTGGCGTGAAAGGCGAGTCTTCCGTATCTTCCTCGGAACATGCGCAGCTGGCATGGGAGCAAACCTCGTCAAGATGTTCGTAGGGCGCACACGCCCTCGGTCATTCGACTTCGAACAGCACGAACTCTTTGATAGTTTCGTCGGCTGGTTCTTGCTAGATTCCGCAGGTTCCAAGGCGCAGAGCTTTCCGTCTGCTCACACTGCGTCAGCGTTCGGATTTGCAGCGTTGCTCACCTGGGCATTTCCATCAGGAAAAAGAGTCTTTCTACTGCTCGCCTGTTTCGTAGGACTCCACCGCATCACAACTTCTGCACACTTTCCGAGTGACGTCTTTATTGGCGCCGCCGTGGGTTGGTCAGTTGCCATTCTCTTCACCGGAAACACCTGGTTAGCGAAGAAATTTGACCGGTTAGAAAAGCAAGTTGCAAAGGCTGAAGACGTATTTGAAAAGGAAGTCGCAACTCTCCAAGAATGATTTCATGGGTAATGTATGCCTGTTGTTTCCTTAACACGATGATTTCTAATACGATTTAATCAGTCGCATACTTAGCGATAGGATCGAATGAGGAATCATTATGTGTCGAATCTTTGGACTCTGCGTTCTCGTTACAGTTCTTTGCTGCTGCCTTGAGAATCAAGCAGATGAGAAGCGGTTGGATCCGTATTTAAGAAACTCAGACAGTCTCGCGAAGTCACCTGCGGAGATGAAACAATATACGCAGAAAATTCGCGACAGTGATGTCAGTTTTGAAATGCTTCCCATTCCAGGCGGGGAATTTACAATGGGTAGCCCGCTGGAGGAAGAACATCGCAAAGTGGATGAGGGACCACAGCATCGGGTTAAGATCGAACCATTCTGGATGGGGAAATATGAAGTCACTTGGAATGAATACGAAATCTGGATTTACGGTTTGGATAGTCGGCTGAGAAAAAAAACAGAGATCAAGCCAACGGCAATCGACAAGAAAGCCGATGCTGTTTCACGACCTTCAATTCCGGCTATGGACTTCTCGTTTGGCATGGGGCGTGGAAGACGTCCTGTCGTGAGCATGACTCATTATGCTGCGAAGATGTACTGTGCTTGGTTATCAGAGAAGACAGGGCAATACTACCGTTTGCCAACAGAAGCTGAATGGGAATACGCCTGCCGAGCAGGAACATTGACTTCCTTTTCATTTGGTGATGATGTGAAGCAACTCGGAGACTATGCTGTCTTCTACGGAAACTCCGAAGAAGGTTACCGGAGAGTGGGGCAAAAAAAGCCGAATCCTTGGGGCTTGTACGACATGCATGGCAACGTCGCTGAATGGTGTTTGGATCAATACCTGCCGGACTTCTATAAGCGATCCAAATCCCAACCGACTACTCTCACTCCTTATGCAATCCCGACAAAGATATTCCCAAGAGTAGCGCGAGGAGGCTCGTGGTTCGATGACCCACAGGACTTGCGGAGTGCAAATCGAATCTATTCAGAATTTGATTGGCTCCTTCACGATCCAAACGCCTCTCAGAGCATGTGGTATCTGACCAATGGAGATTTTGTCGGCTTCCGCTTGGTTCGTCCTTTCAAACGTCCCAGCGAGAAAGAGATCACTGAGAAAGTCTATTATCCCGACATTCCCGAACATCTACGAAAAGATCGATAGCACCGTAGGGTACGCTTCACGTATGACTCACTCGCTTGCGCATCGTGCTTGTAATCAATCCCATTTATCACGCAGCTTATTGTTTTCGCGCTTCTTACAGATTCCTACGGTGCTGCGGATATCGTTTTTAAGCGTGTTACTAGATAGAACGGTTTACCGAGCGGGTCTTTCAGGACGGGATCAACTTCGCCTTGAAGTTCGACGATCGTTCCGTCTTCGAGTCCTTTCAGGAATGGACTCGATGCAAGAGACAGATGTCCAGCGTACTCGTCGCTGGCTTGGGGATTGTCGGAATACACAACACTCCATGTGCCGGTTGGTTTGTCCTGGCTGACGACTCCACGTAGCCATTGATAGCTTGGATCGTGAGCAAAGACTTCTGGTTCATCAACGATCGGTTTATTCGTACGGATATTGCTGATGTTCCCGAAGGCTGGCATCTCTGGCGGAGGCGAACTATTTCCTGCAGGTGCTGGAATCGGAGCATTAAAAGGGTCGTCTTCGGTATTGAGTGGAGCGATTGCATTCGATGAAGGAATCGTATCCACAGATGGCAGACTATTGATCGGAGCAGCACTTGGAATTTCCGGATGATTGATGTCAATCGCATTTGTCATCGGGGCAGCCGCAGGGAACACGTTCGCTGCGGGCGGGCTATAATTTTCATTCGCTCCGGAAATCGTTGTGCTGGCGTTGGATTCTCTTAAATGGTTGTTGATCGGTCGCAGCGGTTCTTGCTCCAGCGCAGCAGGCTGGATTGATCGCGAATCAATCGGCGGCTGAAATGTTGATGAATTGCTATTGTTGTAGAACGGTCCGCCAGTCGTGTCCGATGGATTCGGAACTGGTTTATTGATTTCCGTAGATGTATACGGAGGCGCATCGGAGCTGGCTCCATTATTCGGAATGGGTTGTAATGTGCCATTGTTGTTTTGGTACGTTGGTGTTCCACCTGGATAAACTCCTCCGGGAGTAACCGTTCCCCCGGGAGCATATTGTTGTCCCGGAACTTGATAGTTCTGGTAACCACCTTGATAAGGCGATCCGTAAGGATAGCCTCCTTGTGGATAGCCACCATATCCTCCTCCACCATAAGGTGAAGGACCGTAGGTGCAGCCGCTCCATGTCATACCAATCAGGCAGAACAGAATAAATCGATTATTGATGACCGGACTCATCATCTAAATCCTCGGTCATGGAGGGGGGGAAATATCAGAGAAGGATCTCTGAGTATCGAGAAGGGAATACGAGGGGAAGGCAACTCAGCGAGTCGACTGCCAATTGAAAAGAATCGCCTCCATACGAAACCTCAATCGACAATTCGGCTATTCCTGCCGGTTACCTTGTGAGGGGTTGTACCTCGACCGGCAAGAATGTGTCTATACCGTTTTTCCTTGAAAAATGGCTTCTGAGTGAGATTTCCTAAAGAAAAACCATACGAAAGTGTTCGCATCTCATTATTCACTGGAAATCTACCGCTTGACCGTTGCTGAGTGGTTGTGAGAAAACGAGTCTCCCATCGAGTCGACCTTCATTCGACAGCGACATTCTCATTCTAAGTTTGTTGCTGTCATCCGACACCTTACCCAACGGGATCGAACATGATGTTCCGCCCAGACTTCCCAGTTTATGTACTTTTGATTTCCACTCTCTTTACGAGCGGTTGCACGAATCTGATTGCCAGAAGAGCTATCGTGAACTTCGCTGACAGTTTGGAATCACAGGATCTCGAACAGATTCGAGTTGCGACCTCTGAAAAATTTGAAGAGAAAGCGCTGCGACAACCTGAAGCGATGAGTGATCTCAGATTGATGAAGTTCCCCAAGGGGGACGTTCGAGTCGTTGCTTTAGAGCCGATTAACGAGTCGACGAAATTGGCGACAGTTGAAATTGGAAAGGACGACGCTGCAAAAGTTCTTGATTATCGTCTGACCTTGGATGCCGAGACCGGTCGCTGGGTTGTTGATGATGTGATCCTCAGCCAGAACGATACCACCGGGCAAGAGATTCAACGCTCGGTTTCCGATCAAATGGATTTGCTCTTAACGAGTCGGGAACTTCTCAAGGATTGGGCGTCTGCACCTCGGACGGTCAAGCTCCAACATTGTACGAACGAACTTCACGCAGCGTTATCGACATTGCCACCGAACTGGTTTAACAGTGTAACTGAGCAAAGTGTTGGCAAAGGTCGCAGCGTCACCTTTCGACCTGAAGCCCGCTTGAATGGTGACCACGCCGTGGTTGTTGCACCTCATGACGGCGGAAGTTTGTTCATCGAGTTCCGCAAAGAACTCAACCACTGGAAAGTTCAGAACCTTGCCATCGAATCAAAGTCTGGCGAAGAAGCAGAAATGCGATCGTTAATGACCTTGGCAAAAACATTGAATCATACAGCTCAGTTCCTCACCAACTTTGCTGAGCAAAACATTAGTGAACTCGAAGCATTTGCCTCGCCTGACTTCTTCTCTCAGTCGCTGCAAAACGGAGATATTGGTTCAATTCATCTTCCTGTCGCGATGTTAATTGCTGACGATTACGATGCCAAGCAATACCAGGATCGAACCGAGCTCCTTCTTGAAGCGAATGGAACAACCTACATGTTGACGGTCCGTGCCGTTGATCTCGTTAACGAAGATGGCTCAGCGGCAGCGAACGAACCGCGCGTTGATGAAGTGACGATCTTTGAAGCAGATGGCTCGGAAGTCAAGAAGATCTCCGCGATGTTGCTCTCTAGTTCAGTCGTCGATCTTTATGTCGAAGCTTTAAGAACTCGCAATCTACAACAGATTCGTAGCATGTCGAGTAATGACTTCAACGAACGAGTCTGGAAAACACCGGCAGCGAAGCACTTCGGAATCATGCCTTATCCTTTCATCGAAGAAGGTGAAACCGAAGTTCTTTCAACTGTCTTCCGTGGCGACATCACCGAAATCACTGTTGCTCAAGGCAACACACCGATGACATTCATCCTAAGATTAGGTGAAGGCTGGATGGTCATCGACGATGTGCAAATGCCCGCTCGTGATCGACCAGTTTCACTGAAGTCGAATCTAGAAATGCTACTGCCGATTCATGCGTTTGCCTCTGCGATCAGTCGTGGTGACGTTGAAGGAGCAGATCGCTATTCGACAAATTCCATGGGGCAGATCATCTGGAAGCAACTCAACTATGTTCCTGAGATTTCACGCGAACTTGTTCGACCGTTAATGAGCGAAGTGATTCGTATCACTCCCGGAGAATCTTGGATGATCGTCCACACCAGCGACGGTATGATTTCGTCTGAGATCAAACTCGCAAGAGAAGGTGACCGTTTTGTGGTCCACGATGTCTCGCTTATCAACGAGGCCTCACCGACAAAACAGTTCGTCTTCATGAAGAACATTCGTCAAATGATCGCAGCTGGACAACTCCTTCCAAGGGGAGCACGTCGTCAATCGGTCATGCAGGCGTCCGGTTCACAGGAAGTTGAATCTCAACAAGAGCAACTCCCAGTCCAGTCAGCAGTGTTTGAACCGATTCCGTCAGAGGTTTATAACCGCTGAGATTAAATCAAAAGTACGACATAGATAAACAAAATTAGTGTCAGCCATGAAGACCGATGGCGAAGCGATTACATTGTGCCGGAGGCACTTCGTTCGATAGCCTTGGGATTCATCCCAAGGTTAGTGCATCTCTCTCCATCTCACGTCGCAGAGCGACGATTTGTGATTCGGCGGTGACAATGAGATGTATCGCATACAAGTTCTTGATTCTTGATAAGAGCCGACGCTCATGTCTACACATTCTGGAATCTTGATCCACGTTATCTTCAATACAAAACAACGCACCAAACTTCTCGATAAATCATGGCGAGATGATCTCTACGGCGTGATGGGTGCGAATGCTCAAACTCACAAAGGGTCTTTGTTAAAAGCCGGTGGAATTGAAGACCATGTCCACCTCCTCTTGAAAACTCACCCCTCTTATGCCATCGCTGATACGATTAAACTCATCAAGGGCAATTCATCGCATTGGATCAACAAGAACCATAAAACCTCATCGAGGTTCTCTTGGCAGCGAGGATATGGAGCGTTCTCAGTCAGTGAATCTATGTCAGAGGTTGTGAAGCAATATATCGAGAATCAGGAAGAGCATCATGCGAAGCAATCGTTTCGCGATGAATACATTTTGTTTCTAAAGAAACACAGAATTGAGTTCGATCCACAATATGTATTTGAAGAAGAGCATATTGGTTGAATGAGCGGTCTGATTACACGTAAAGAGTGGCATCCTCAGTCGCATATAGTCGCTCCGCGACATCATCAACATGGGGCAAACTCACCTTGGGATAAATCCCAAGGCTATCGGAAAAAGTCGCTCCGCGACAATAGTGTGATAGTGTGATAGTGTTCTTCCACTGCAAAAAAAGCCCAGAGCAAATCACTCTGAGCTTTATCATAATTCGTTACGAATTCTTTCTTCTACTTCTCTTTCGAATCAATCCAGCTCATCATGCTGCGGAGTTCTTTGCCGACTTCTTCGATCTGATGTGATCGTTCGCGACGGCGAGTGGCGTGGAAGCCGGGGCAGTTGGCTTTGTTTTCTAACAACCAGTTGCGAGCGAAGGTTCCGTTCTGGATTTCTTCCAGGATCTTCTTCATCTCTTTTTTAGTTTCTTCAGTCACGATCCGAGGACCGCTGCTGTAGTCGCCGTACTCAGCTGTGTTGGAAACACTGTATCGCATGTAGTTGAGTCCACCTTCGTAGAAGAGGTCGACGATCAACTTCAATTCGTGCATACATTCGAAGTATGCCATTTCTGGCTGGTAGCCTGCTTCGACAAGTGTTTCGAAACCCGCCTTGACGAGTTCGCTGACACCGCCGCACAAGACAACTTGTTCACCGAAGAGATCTGTTTCAGTTTCCTCAGCGATGGTTGTTTCAATGACACCACCACGTGTTCCGCCGATGCCTTTTGCATAGGCGAGTGCGAGTCCGCGTGATGTTTCTGAAGCACCTGGGTACATTGCGATGAGTGATGGAACTCCGCCACCCTTTTCGTATTCGCTACGGACAAGGTGACCAGGACCCTTAGGAGCGACAAGACCAGCGTCGACACCTTCTGGTGGAACAACTTGACCGAAGTGAATGTTAAAACCATGTGAGCAAAGCAACAGGTTGCCCGGCTCTAGGTTCGCTTGAACTTGATCACGGAAGATGTCGCCTTGAACTTCATCCGGTAGAAGAATGTTGACGAGATCGCCAGCTTTTGAAGCTTCTTCAATTGAGACAGGTTCGAAGCCATGGCTGACAGCGAGGTCGTAATTGGCACTCCCTTTTCGCTGACCAATCACAACATTGCAGCCACTGTCTTTCAGGTTTTGTGCCTGAGCGTGACCCTGACTTCCATAGCCAAGAATGGCAATGGTTTTATCTTTGAGGAGTGAGAGATCCGCATCGTCGTCGTAATATACCTTTGCCGCCATGAAAGTCGCCTCGTCGTTAATCAATGAAAAGTTGAGACCGGTGGTTTCAGAATAGTTTGAATCAAGACCGGTCAAAGAAGATATGCAGAATAAATTCTCTTATTCTGCCGTAGACTAAGTTTATGATGCTGCGTGTTCTTTGTAATCAGCTGCGTGTGTTGGATCACCAACTTCCGATTCAGCTGACATCGAATTCCCGCGAGCAAGTGCAATTCTGCCGGTGCGAACCATCTCGATAATACCGAATGGCTTCACAGCTAGAATGAATGCTTCAATTTTGCGTTCCTGACCAGACAATTCAATCATGACATGGTCTGGGCTCACGTCGACGATGCTGCCGCGGAAGATGTCGACAAGTTCTTTAAGTTCGCTTCGCTGTAGGGTCGATTCGGTGCGAACCTTGATCAACATAAGGTCACGTTCAACATGTTCTTCGTCAAGATAGTCAACGACTTTCACAATCGTGACAATCTTTTCAAGTTGTTTGCGGACCTGATTCAGTGCCTGCGGACTGCCATTCACGACAAACGTCATGCGTGAATAAAGGTCGTTTTCGGTCGGACCGACAGCGAGGCTGTCGATATTAAACGCACGAGAAGCCATCATCCCGGAAATGTGTGCAAGAACACCGGGTTGATTCATGACTAATGCTGAAATGATGTGCCGCATTATCGAAGTCCAAGAAAATCTTAAATAAGTGGTTCAAACAAAATGGTTCGTGAAGCGTTCCTTCGTCGCCTCATTTTCTCAAATGTCGCTGCGAGTCTATCCGACCATCGGTGTCACTACAACTCTCGACATTCGAGATTGAATCAGACCCACAGTCGATTTAGAGCATTTCATCGCTTGTGACGAATACAACTGCCGAATTTTCAAAGATCACGACAAAAAATGCCTAAATCACTGTTGATTCTAAGCGATGAATTGATAAAGTTGTGTTCGAATGTTCAGTACCCATTGTAGGAATGCAAGAATGGCAAAAGCGAAGAGTTCTAAAAAAGCAGCGACCGGTAATAAAAGCGATGAGAATGGAGTTCTCAAAAACGCGTTAGGGCAAATCCATAAGGCGTTTGGAGAAGGCTCGATCATGCGGCTTTCCGATTCGCCAGATGCTTCAATAGATGGAATCTCAACAGGTGCTCTTTCCCTCGATTTAGCTCTGGGCGGGTCTGGCTTTCCACGAGGACGAATCCTTGAACTCTTCGGTCCAGAATCGAGTGGTAAAACGACTCTCGCGCTCCATGCCGTCGCAAGTGCTCAAAAAGCGGGTGGAATCGCTGCTTTCATCGATGCGGAACATGCACTCGACCCCGCCTGGGCACGAAAACTGGGCGTGAATCTCGAAGAACTCCTCGTGAGTCAACCATCATATGGTGAAGAAGGATTGCAGATCGCTGAGATGCTCATCAAATCGAATTCAGTCGATATTATTGTGATCGATTCGGTCGCTGCTTTGGTTCCAAAGGCGGAATTAGATGGCGAGATCGGTGATAAACATGTCGGCTTGCAAGCCAGAATGATGAGTCAGGCGATGCGTAAACTGACAGGCATCATCGCCAAGTCAAAAACGACTGTCATCTTTATTAACCAGATCCGCGAGAAAATCGGAGTCATGTTCGGAAGTCCAGAAACGACTCCCGGTGGTCGCGCTTTAAAATTCTATTCTTCTGTCCGTGTTGATGTTCGTAGAATTGCGACTCTGAAAGATGGTGACGAAGCAATCGGAATTCGTATGCGAGGCAAAGTCGTCAAGAACAAAGTCGCTCCCCCGTTTCGCATTGCTGAATTCGACATGCTCGGCGAATGCGGAATTTGTATGTCTGCCGATATTCTCGATTTGGCGACAGAGGCGAAGATTGTCCAGAAAAGTGGATCGTGGTTCGCTTACGGCGACATCAAATTAGGACAAGGTCGCGACAAAGCCCGGATCAGCCTCGAAGAAGATCCCAAAATGATGGAAGAAATCAGGCTGAAAGTTCTGGAGAACAAAGGATTCCTCGACAAAGTCGACAGTTCGCCAGCACCCGCACCTGTTGAAGATTAATGGAGAAAGAGGGCGGGTCGCCACAGAGTTAAAATTCTAAGAGACGGTGCGTGAGTGACTGCCTCCATTGGAATGTGGAATCTTTAATTGTTGGAGTTCAGAAAGTTATGAATCACGCAGAGCCGCAGAGAGCGCAGAGTTTTTGATTTTTTCTCTGCGAACCCTGCGGCTCTGCGTGAGATTCTTTTGATTCTTCCTTACAAGAATACCAGCATGTAGCGCAAGTGAGTGAGTTGTTCGATCCACTCGCTTGCGCGTCGTGCTTGTAGATGCCGGTAAGAATTCTTTGCACCTTCACGACATTGCGTTTCAGATTGTCTTAGGTCTCAGTTCTGCTAGTTACCAACAAATTGCGTGAACAAATCATACCGTCCCAAAGTCTCGTTTCTGGCACAATTCCAACAATTGTTTCTCCTACGTCACACTGAGGCAAGCATCGCTGCGGAACGATAATTGTCCATTACCCCGAGAAGGGGCTGTGAGTGGTCGGGATGTGGAATTCTCCACCGATATCGAACTCATAGAAATCGAAGTTTCTAACTTTTTTCTGTTTCACAAGTTGGATCTCTTTCACGAACTTCCCCTCTGAGTCAATCAAAAATGGTTTGCGTTCGGAGTTGTCTTGGGATTGCTCGTTGAGGATTTCAAGCTGAGTGTGCAACACGTTCGTAAGGTGAGTTGTCCCGACGGGACCAGCGAATTCTGCGCAGATAATCATCACGAACAGTTGGGTGTTCGCAGCACTTAATTTTACTCCGTGATTCAGTGATCTAGCACTCAGAACTTCAAGACCTTTATTGTTCAACTCTCTG